>JBDLIY010000083.1:0-11634 GCA_039714635.1 Planctomycetota bacterium | reverse complement strand
CGGTTCCGCCGGGTCCTCCGGAGCGGCCTCCTCGGCCGTGGGCTCCTCGGGCGGCGGCGGCGGGGGTGCGTTCACCGCGATCGAACCCTGGTTGATCTCGTCGGCGGGGTCGATGGACAGCGCGCCTTCCGTCACGTTCAGCTTCACGACCTCCAGGACGTTCCGCGCGTAGAGTTCGCTCGCGTGGAACGGCACCATCCCGGGCAGGTTCTTCTCGCCCACGATCACGACGTCGTGCCGCGTCACCGTCTCGCCGGGCACGGTCAGTTCGCAGTTCCCGCCCATGACCGCCGCGAGGTCGACGACGACGGAGCCGGGCCGCATTCCCCGCACCATCTCCTCCGACACGATCCGCGGGGCCGGCTTGCCGGGGATCAGGGCGGTGGTGATCACCGCGTCGGACTGCGCGATGTGGTCCGCGAGGATCTGCCGCTGCTTCGCGAGGAAGTCCTCGCCGAGATCCTTCGCGTAGCCGCCGGCGTCCTCCGCGTCCTCCGGGGTCGGCATGTCGATGAACCGGCCGCCCAGGCTCTCGACCTGCTCCTTCACGGCGGGCCGGACGTCGTTGACCGAGACGATCGCACCGAGTCGCTTCGCGGTCGCGATCGCCTGGAGACCGGCGACGCCGGCGCCGATGATCACGACCCGGACGGGTTTGATCGTCCCCGCGGCGGTCATGAGCATGGGGAAGATCTTCTTCATGTGGTCGGCGGCGATGACGACGGCCTTGTAGCCCGCGAGGTTGCTCTGCGAGGAGAGCGCGTCCATCTTCTGGGCGCGGGTGATGCGCGGGACCAGGTCCATCGCGAACGCGACGACCCCCCGGGTTCCCAGCATCTCAGCCACGTCCGGGTTGACCGCGGGGTAAAGGAAGCTGACGAGGAGGGCGCCGTTCTTCATCAGGTCCGCCTCGTGGGCGCCCAGGTCTTCCCGCATCTCCGGCGGGTTGACCTTGAGGATCACGTCGGCGGTCCCGAAGAGCGCCTTCGCGTCCCCGGAGACTTGCGCGCCGGCCTCCTCGTACTCGGGGTCGGGGAAGCCGGACGCGTGGCCGGCCCCCGCCTCGACGTGGACCGCGAGGCCCGCCTTCACGTAGTGGCGAACGGTCTCCGGAGTGGCCGCGACGCGGGACTCCTCCTCGAAGACCTCGCGAGGAACAAAGACGCTCAGCATGTCATCCCCCGGGGTGCAGGAGCGCGCATGATAGGCGGCGCCCGGAACGTCGCGAAGATTCTGACTCCAGTTCGCGGTGTGCGCGGGCCGTCCGTTACTCCCCGTCATTCATGGAACTCGAGGATGTCCCCGTCCTCCAGCACGAGGTCCCGGCCGATCGGCTGGCCGTCGCGGAACCGGCCGCCGTAGCCGCGGGCGAAGGAGAGGTTCGCCGCCAGCTCCTTGTGGATCGTGCGCGCGGCGCCCTCGACCGTGGTGCCGCGCGGCAGCACGAAGGGCTCCTCGAGATCCGCCGGCTTCCCCGGGATCTTCGTGTAGACCCGGATGACGTCGAGCTGGCGAACGATGTCCGCGAGGATGGCCGCCACACCGTGGCCGGTGTCGAGGGAGCAGGTGAGGATCGGCCGGTCGTCCGTCAGGTCGCGGAGGATCTCCAGCCGCTCGGGCGCACCGGGGACGTCCATCTTGTTGCCGGCGATCGCCGCGAGGTGATAGCGCGTGCCGATCTCCCGCTCCCCGGCCGGCGGGGCGGCGTCGATGGAGACGTGGAAGCGTTCGAGGGCGGCGAGGAGCTGCTCCCAGTGGTCCAGCACCTCGTCGGAGCCGAGGTCGAGGACGACGAGGAGCATGTCGGCGTTCCGGACGAGGTCGATGAGCCACGGCTCCACCCAGTCGCCGGTGATCGGAGGCAGGTCGACGAGCTGGAGGGGGATCTGCTCCGCGAGGGCGATCCCCGGCGTCGGCGTGCGCGTGGTGAACGGGTAGTCCGCGACCTCGGGGTCGGCGGAGGTCAGGTCCCGGACGAAGCGGGACTTCCCGGAGTTCGGGGCGCCGACGAGCGCGATCTGGGCGGTGCCGGAACGCTCCACGGTGTGCATCGGGGCGCGGGAGCCGCCCTTCTTCTTCGGCCCGCCGGACTTGAGGACCTTGATCTTCTTCTTCAGGTCCGCCTGCAGCTTCTCGGTCCCCTTGTGCTTGGGGATCGTCTGCAGCATCTCCTGGAGGGCCGCCAGGCGCTCCGGATCGGTTGCGGCCTTCCGGTAGCGCTCCTCGGCGTCGAAGTATTGTGGCGTCAGATTCGCCGGCATGGCGAGTGAATGATATCGTCCGGCCATTCCACCCGGAAGCACACGCAGGAGAGTTCATGGAGCCGCACGAGTTCGTCGCCGCCCACGAAGAGACCGTCCGCCCCCTGATGACCGAGGGCGCTCTCGCCTGGTGGGGGCTCAATACCACGGGCGAAGAAGAGCACGCGGAGCGCTCCCGCGAGATCCGGGAACAGGTCGGGAAGATCTACGCCAACGCCGACGACTACGGGCGGTTGAAGGCCTGGGACGAGGCCGGGGAGGCCGGTGAGAGGATAGGGGACGCGACCCTCGCGCGGCAGATCCGGCTGCTGCACCTCGACTACGCCGGTTCGCAGCAGGACGAGGAGACGATCCGACGCGAGGCCGAGCTGGGCACGAAGCTGTCGCAGCTCTTCACGAACTTCCGTCCCGAGGTCGGCGGCGAGGCGATCTCGCAGAACGACCTGCTGAAGATCCTGACCGACGGCACGGACTCCGGCGCGCGGCGGGAGGCGTGGGAGGCGAGCCACGCGGTCGGCCGGGAGGCGAGAGCCGACATCCTCGACCTCGTCGCCCTGCGCAACGAGACGGCGACGAAGCTCGGCTACCGGGACTACTACCAGATGTCCCTGACGCTCTCGGAGATCGACGAGGACGACCTCTTCGCCACTCTCGACCGCCTCGAGGAGCTCTGCGCCGAGCCGTTCGCCTCGGCGAAGGCGGTACTGGACGAGGAACTGGCGGAGCGGCTGGGCGTCGCGCGGGACGACCTGATGCCCTGGCACTACGCCGACCCCTTCTTCCAGTCGGCCCCGCCGTCGGGCGGCGTGGACCTCGACGGCGTGTTCGCGGACGCGGACATCGCGGACCTCACGGTGCGGACCTACGACGGGCTCGGCCTCCAGATCCGCTCGATGCTCGAGGGTTCGGATCTGTATCCGCGGGACGGGAAGTGCGAGCACGCGTTCTGCATCAACATCGACCGCGAGGGCGACGTCCGCGTGCTGTGCAACATCGCGCCGAGCGAGCGCTGGATGACGACGATGCTCCACGAGTTCGGCCACGCGGTTTACGACCGTTTCATCTCCCCGGACCTCCCGTTCTTCCTGCGGCGCCCGGCGCACGCGCTGTCGACGGAGGCGGTCGCCATCCTGATGCAGCGGTTCACGCAGGACGCGGCCTGGCTGGCGACGGTGGGGGGCGTGGGCGTCGAGAGGGCCGCGGAGCTCGCGGAGGGCATCCTGGCCCGGGCCCGCCTCGAGAAGCTGATCTTCGTGAAGTGGTGCCTCGTGATGTGCCACTTCGAGCGGGCGCTGTACGGCGACCCGGACGCCGACCGGAACCGGCTGTGGTGGGACCTGCGCGAGCGGTTCCAGCTGGTGAAGCGGCCCGGGGGCCGCGACGAGCCGGACTGGGCGGCGAAGATCCACCTGGCCGTGGCGCCCGTCTACTACCAGAACTACCTGCTCGGGGAGCTGATGGCGTCGCAGTTGGAAGCGCACCTGCGGGAGCAGTCCTCGACGGGAGAGATGGTGAACAGCCGGGCGGTGGGCCGGACGCTGGTGGATCGCCTGTTCCGCCCCGGCCGCCTGCGGCCCTGGAACGAGGCGCTGGAGCGCGTGACGGGCGAGGCGCTGAACCCGGAGCACTTCCTCACGCAGTACGGGGTCTGACCCGCCCCGCGGAGGCCCCGGGCGCCAACGGATCACGACGACCTGCTATTCGGGGTCAGACCCCGATTAGCAGTTTTGCCGTCACCCCCGCCGCTTCGGCGTCTTCCCTTCGCCCCGGATCAGGGCGCGGATCGACTCCTCCGTCATCTCCTCGGGGGTCTCGGCGCCGGCCATGTGCGTGATCTTCTCCTCGACCACCGTGCCGTCGAAGTCGTCCGCGCCGCCGGTCAGCGCCAGGCGGCCCGCCGTGAGGCCCGTCATGATCCAGTAGGCCTTGACGTGGCGGACGTTGTCGAGCATGAGGCGCGCCACCGCGATCTCTCTCAGGACCGCGTCCCGGTCGGCGATCTCGATGTGCTCGAGCACCGTGTTCGCGGGGTGGAACCGAAGCGGGATGAACGAGACGAAGCCGCCGGTCTCGTCCTGCAGCTCCCGGATCCGCAGGTGATGGGTGACCTTCTCCTCCTCCGTCTCGATGTGGCCGAAGAGGAGCGTCGCGTTCGAGCGCAGACCCGCGCCGTGGACGGCCCGGTGGACCTCGAGCCATCGCGTGGGGGAGAGCTTGTCCCGGAAGAGCTTCTTCCAGATCCGGTCCGACAGGACCTCGGCGCCGCCGCCCGGCACGAAACCCAGCCCGGCCTCCTTCAACTCGGCGAGGACGTCCCCGAGCGGCCTCCCGGACAGCTCCGCGAAGTACGAAAGTTCCACCGCGGTGAACGCCTTCAGCGTCAGCGACGGGCACTCCGCGCGGATCGTTCTCAGCAGCTCCGGGTACCACTCGTACGGATAGTCCGGGTGGAGGCCCCCGACCATGTGGACTTCCGTCGCGCCGGCCGCGACGGCCTCCCGCGCCCGGTTGAGCATCTGCTCGAGCGAGAACTCGTAGCCGTCCTCGTCCCCGCGCTTCTTCGCGAAGGCGCAGAAGAAGCAGTTGAGCGTGCAGAGGTTCGAGTAGTTGATGTGGCGGTTGACGACGTAGGTGACCTCGTCGCCGTTCTTCGCGGTGGCGACCTCGTCGGCGAGGGCGCGCAACCCCGCGAGGTCCTCCGTCCGGTAGAGGAAGAGCCCGTCCGATCCGTCGAGCCGCTCCCCGGCCCGAACCTTCGCCTCGATGTCCCGCATGGTGCCGACGCTCATGTCCGGATTGTTGCGGCGGCATCGGGCGCGGCCCAGCAATTCACCGGGGGCCTCTCAGACGCGGGGCGGGGCGCGGCGGCGGCCGCCGCGCAGCCAGAGGAGCCACTCGAGCAGGAGGATGGCGATCGCGGTGCCGAGAAGCGTCCGGCGCAGGGGGAAGTTCGCCTGGACGGCCGCGGGGTCGGACTCCTTCGTCTCCCCCGCGAGGTCGACGGTGGTCCGGGGGCGGATGTCCGCCTCGGCCTCGTCGGTCAGGCAGACCGCGAACACCTCGCCTCCGGGCAGCCCGTCGGTCCAGGTCACCTGGTAGAAGCCCGCCCGGTCCGTGTCCGAGAAGGCCACCGAGCCGTCGGGCAACCGCCCGAGGTCGATCGTCGCGCCGGACGGAGTCTCCACCGACGCCGACCCGACGCCGGGCGGCAGCAGGCGCGAGTACGTGTCGCCGCCGGCCACGTAGCCGCGATCGCCGGACGAGCCCTGGCGAAAGGCGCTCTCCAGCACGTTGGCGAAGAAGATCGGAAACCCGACCCGCAGGGGCAGGCTGGACTCCTCGAGGCGGAAACCGAGGACGATCCGCGTCCCCGGCCCCGGGAGCGCCACGGCGACCGGGCCCGCGTTGATCTCGACGAGGGGAACCGCGCTCTCGCCCGCCTGGATGACGGAAGCGCCCGAGAGGAGGACTTCCGACCAGTCGACGTCGCGATTGAGCGGGTGTCGGCGGTTCCAGTCGACGAGTTCGGGATTCCGTCCGCGGATGGCGAGGGAGACCTTCTCGTCCCGGGGCACGCAGTCGATCCAGACGGCCGACGGCCCCAGCGGCCCGTGCCCCGGGAGCAGGCCCTCCGGCGCGAGTCCGTCGAAGATCGTCAGGTCGAACCGCCCCACGTCCGGCGGCGTACCGTCGGGCGGGATCGCGTAGATCTCGAGGGTCGGGTGCAGCTTCTTCAGGCTCTCGAGGACCGGGTTTCCGTTCGTGACCAGGAGGATCCTCCGGAAGACGACCTCGCGGCGGACGAAGCGGGCCGTGTCGTCCGCGGGCAGGGCGTCCCCGGGACTCAGGCGCACCTCGTACGCCCCGACGCCGCGCTCGCCGAGGTCGAACACCACCGGGGCCACGGACCGCGGGGCGATCGAGATCTCGCGCGCGTCCAGGGCGTCGCCGCCCATCCCCAGCGTCACCGTCCGGACCGCGGTCTCGTCGCCGGCGTTCGCGATCCGGAGGAAGGCCCGCGACTCCCGCTCGAGGCCCGTCGTCACGTCGATGCCGACGATGCCGGCATTGGCCGACGCTTTGCCGACGCCGACGAACGAGAACGGGGCGTCGGAGAGGCGCGCGGGGAACTCGGGGAGCGCGGGAAAGGCGCCGTCGGAGATCAGAAAGACCTCCGCCGCGCGCGGCGGCAGCGCGGCCAGCGCGGCGTCGGCGATGCGGAAGGCGACGGCGGGATCGGTTCCGCAGTCCGCGGGCACAAGGCCGTTCAGCAGGGCGAGGAGCGCGTCCTCGTCCTCGGTGAAGCCGGACGCGATCCGCGCGGTCCGGTGAAAGGTGACGAGCATCGCCCGGTCGGCCCGGCGGAAGTTCCCGAGAAGATCCCGGATCCGGTCCTTCGCCGCGTCGAGCCGCGTCTCGCCGTTCTCTTCCACGGTGCCCATCGAGGCGCTCCGGTCGAGCAGGATGACGATCCGGCGCGCGCGCCCCTCGAGGGCGAGGTCGAGGACCGCGTTCGCCCCGGCCAGGGCGAGCAGCACGATCGCGGCGAGTTGGAGCAGGAGCAGGATGCTGCGGATCAGGTTCCGGATGACGGGGGAGACGCGCTGCTCCTCGGCGGCGCGGCGCCAGAGGAAGTTCGTGGGGACGGTCAACGGCTCGCGGCGCTGGCGGAACATCCAGAGCAGCACGATCGGCACGGTGAGCAGCAACAGGAACAGACCGGCCGGCGCGAGGAAGCTCATCGAATGATCCCCCGCTCGCGCAGGTGCCCGAGGACGAGATCCTCGAACGGCGTGTCGGTGGTGGTGAGGAAGTGCCCGAGCCCGTGCCGGCGCGCGTAGCCTTCGATCTCCGCGAGGTACGCCGTCAGGGTCCGGCGGTACGACTCGAGGAGCGGGGGACTGCCGGTGACGTCGATCCCGTCCTCCTCCTCGGAATCGATCAGCCGGAAGTCGCCGATGAGGTCGGGGTCCATCTCCGCCGCGGACAGGATCTGGACCAGGTGCGTGTCGAGGACGCTGCGGACGAGCGGCCGCAGCGCGGGGACGGGGCCGTTCCGGTCGAGCAGGTCGGAGATCAGGACGACGACGCCGCGCGGGTGAGTCTCCGCGACCCAGCGCCGGATTCCCGGCCCGAGGACGTTGCGCCCCGCGGCCCGCGTCCCTTCGAGGAAATCGAAGATGCGGCCGATCGACTGGACGCCGCGCTGCCAGGACAGCTCCCGGGGACGAGGTTCGCCGAGGGCCACGATCTTGACGCGGTTCATGGAGGAGAGCGCGACGTAGGCGAGGGCCGCGGCGACCCGGCGCGCGTGGTCGATCTTCTCCGGCTCGCCGAAGGCCATGGACCGCGAGGTGTCGACGAGCACGTGAAGGCGCAGCTCCTCCTCGTCGTGGAACAGCTTCAGGAAGAACCGGTCGAGGCGCGCGAGGAGGTGCCAGTCGAGGAAGCGGATGTCGTCCCCGAAGGCGTACTCGCGATGGTCCGCGAACTCGACGCTGCGCCCCTTGCGGCGCGAGCGCCGCTCACCGCGGAACCGGCCGGCCAGCACCTTCCGCATGGCGACCTGGAGGCCGTCGAGCTTCGCCATGAACTCGGAGGTGAGAAGGGCCAATCAGTCCTCCGCCGTCAGCATGTCCCGGGCGGGCACCGCCTCGAGGACGGAACGGACGACGGAGTCCGGCGCCACGCCGTCGGCCTCGGCCTCGAACGAGAGCAGGACGCGGTGTCGGAGCGCGGGGTACGCCGCCGCCTTGATGTCCTTGTAGGAGACGTTCACGCGCCCGTCGAGCAGCGCGAGGACCTTCGCGGCGAGGATCAGCGCCTGCGCGCCGCGCGGGCTCGAACCGTAGCGAACGTACTTCGTGACCGGCTCCGGCGCGTCGGGGGCCGTGGGGTGCGACGTCATCACGAGCCTCGTGGCGTAGTCCGCCACGTGATCCGCGAGGACCACGCCGCGCACGAACTCGCGCCAGGTAACGATCTCGCCGCCGTCCATGACCGATGCGGCCTCGGGCACCTCGACCCGCGTCGTGCGAACGATGATCTCGTTCAGCTCCTCGCGCGTCGGCGGCCGGACGTTCAGCTTCAGCATGAAGCGGTCCAGCTGCGCCTCCGGCAGAGGGTAGGTCCCCTCCATCTCGATCGGGTTCTGCGTGGCGAGAACGACGAACGGCTCCGGCAGCGCGTGCGTCTCGCCGGCGATCGTCACCGAGTGCTCCTGCATCGCCTCGAGCAGCGCCGACTGCGTCTTCGGCGTCGCGCGGTTGATCTCGTCCGCGAGGACGACGTTGGCGAAGATCGGCCCGGGCTCGAACCGGAAGCCGCGGGAGCCTTCCTCCTCGGACAGGACCATCGTGCCGACGACGTCGGCGGGCATCAGGTCCGGCGTGAACTGGATCCGCCGGAACGAGAGCGAGAGCGCCTCGGAGAGGGTCCGCACGAGCAGCGTCTTGCCGATTCCGGGAACGCCTTCGAGCAGGCAGTTGCCTCCGGTCATCAGGCACGTGAGGACGCCGGAAACGACGCCGGCCTGGCCGACGACGACCTTTCCGACCTCCTCCTTGAGACGGGCGAACCGCTTCGTGAAATCTCCCGCCCTCTCCCTCGGATCAGCATCAGTCATTGACCGGTCTCCTCCCACCGCTGTCGGCGGCGGGCTCGTTTCTTGGCGTCGAGCAGCCCGCCCATGTGGCCGGGCTCGTCGGAATCGTCACGGGACTTCGTTTCGGGTTCGGGCCCGGGTTCGGACTCCGGTCCGGACTCCTCCGGCGGGGCCGGCTCGAAGTCCGGCGCCGGGGGCGCGTCCGCGCGGTCCGGCGTGGGGGTCTTCTCCCCGGTCGCCTTCGGCGCTCGCTTCGGGATCACTCGGGAGAAGATCCGGGACCAGTCCAGTTGCACGCGCCGCAGGAACACATCCACCGGGAGCAGCAGCGCCGCGAGCGCCAGCAGGAGCCCGGCCAGCGAACGCGCCGCCTCTCCGGCCTCCGTCTCTCCGCGGAACACGTTTTCCTCCCCGGTGAGGATCGTCGCGCCCGCCTCGCTCCGCAGCCGCGCGAGGAACCCGTCGTTCGTGGCGAGGTCCCCGTACTCCTCCGGGTACGACACGGCGACCGGCACCGCCAGTTGCAGGGTCCCCTCACCACCGGGCCCCGGGTAGCGGACGACACCGACCCACGATCCTTCGCCCTCGACGGGGAACTCGCCTTCGTAGATCCCCGCGCCCTTCTGGACGATGGGGAAGGGCCGCGGCGCCTCCCCCGCGCGGACGGCCATCCCGCTGAGCTCCAGCAGTTCGAGGTCCTCCCCGGACTCGCCGGTCGCGGTGACGCGGATCGTCGCGACTCCGCCACGGGCCGTGGCCTTCGCGTGGAAGCCGGAGCGGCCCGCCTTCCGGAACACGGAGCGCGTCACCTGGCTGAGGAACCGGTCCCGGCCGGCCCAGCCCTCCCATTCCCCGAGCCAGCCGCCCTTCACCGCGGAGGTGAACGCCGCCGACTCGCCGAGGCCGAAGCGCCATCGCGCGAACACCGGAGCGGACTCCGGACCGACGAGGAAGACCTCCGCGCGCTCCTTCGGCTCCGTGGCGATGAAGGCGCCGAGCTTCGGCATGTCGCCGAACCCGCGCAGGGCGGGCGGGAGCTCGGCGTCGGACAGCGTGAACTTCGGCTGGAACGGCTTCCGGTTGATCGCGCTCCGCCGGAGCGTCGTCGCCTCCTTGATGAAGATCTTCGGAAGCTGCGCCACCTGCCCGGCCTTCAGGTTGTAGAAGCGCCCCTTCCCCCAGCGCGCGATCTGGGCCATCGAGGTCGCGTCGCTCGGGTTGTGGGGGCTGATGCAGACCGCGGAGACGGTGATCCGCCTCTGGACGATGCTCCGGATGAGCGTCGGGTTCGGCATCGCCGCGTCGCCGTCGGAGATCACCACGATGTGCTTCAGGTGGGCGGGCGCCTTGACGAGGCCGGACACCGCCAGCTCGAACGAACTGTCGTAGCTCGGCATGTCGCCCATGGGCATGTCGCGGAGCCGCTTGCTGATGGCGGCGGGATTCGCGACCGGGCCCAGCGGCACGGCCCACTCGTCGCCGCTCATGCCGTAGACGACCACGCCGGCGTAGTCGGTCGGCGTCAGGGCGCCGATGGCGGCTTCCGCGATCCGGATCGCCCAGGCGTTGCCGTCCGCGAACTCGCAGGTGTGGAGGATCAGCACCAGCGCGCCGTTGAGCAGGACCTGCTTCTCCCGCAGCTCCATTTCCACCGGCAGGACCCGCTCGAGGGCCGTCCCGCCGTAACCGCCGGGGGAGTAGGCCTGTTCCCCGCCGAGGGCGAGGAGGCCGACGCCGAGATCCCGGACGGCCACCTCGAGCGACTCCATCTGGTGGACGGTCAGATCGAAGGCGCTGACGTCGGAGAGGACCACGGCGTCGAACGGCTGGTAGAGGACCGGAGAGTCGAACATCTCGGCCGGCCGCAGGACGACCGTGGGAATGCCCATCCGCGTGAGGACCGCCCCGACCTCGCTGTCCGCGCCCTGGGGATCGACCAGCAGGACCCCCGCCTCGCCGAGGACCCGGACGCCGGCCCGTGCCTCGTTGTTGCGTGGGATCGAGTCGGCCTCGGACGAAACGGAGACGGAGACCTCGTGGCTTCCCGGGTTCGGAATCATCACGCGGAACTCGGGCCCCCGCGACTTCCCGCGGGGCAGGACCATCTCCGCCGCGTCCACCTCCCGCCCGTCCACGCGCGCAACGACCCGGACCGGGACGTCCGCCTCGGTGGAGTGAAGGATCGGCTGGAACGTGACGACGGAGTCCGGCGGGGCGGTGCCGGGGGCGTCGACGCGCAGGACCGAAGTCTCGCGCTCCCGGCGGTAGCGGACGGGCAGCACCATCAGGTCCACGCCCTGGCCGGCGGCGCGCCGGGCCGTCGCCACGGCGTCCTCCCCCTTCCGGTGTCCACGGTTCTCGTTCCCGTCCGTCACGAGGACGATCCGGCGGGCGAGTCCCTCGGGGAAGGAGGCGAGCGCGAGGCGGAGCGCCCCGGCGATGTCCGTCGCGCCGTCGGGGACGCGCGACCGCGGCCGCGCGAGGTCCACCGCGAGCGGCACGTCGTCGGGGGCGTCGAACGGCAGTTCCACGGCGGCGGAAGAGCCGAAGAGGATGACCTCCTCCGCGTCGTCACCCGACCGATCCGCCCTCGCGCGTTCGAGCCAGGCCTGCAACCCCGGCCGGACGGCGTCCGGAACGGAGAGCGAGCGGTCGATGACGAACGCGACGGCGCGCCCGTCCACCTCGCGGATCGGCTTCGGCTCGGCGAGCGCCAGGACGAGAAGGACGAGCAGCAGGGCCCGGACGGCGGCGTTCACGAACCGGGGT
>JBDLIY010000082.1:0-11760 GCA_039714635.1 Planctomycetota bacterium | reverse complement strand
GCGGCGATGACCTACGTGGCGGCCGCGCTCTCGGCCATCCTCCAACTGCTCTACCTCATCGCGATGGCGACCGGGGGCTCGCGCGACTGAGACTCGATGTTGCGCCACCGGAAGGCGCATCTCAGCGCCGTAACTTGTGGTGTTGGCGCTAGTTCTGCGCTTCCGTGTCTATGAGTACCATCCGTCGGACCCAGGCGGCGTGGAGGGCGGCGGTGGCCAGGATCAGGGCGCCGACGACCTGGTGGGCCGTGATGATCAGCGTCGCCGCCGCCGAGCGCGTCCGGTGGTCCGCCTCCACCACGCGGAAACCCAGCGCGGCAAAGCCCAGCGCGAACTGGATGAGAAGCAGGACGAGAAGGACCACGCCGACCTTCCTCAGCGGGTCCCCCTTTCCGTGGAGCCCCCACGCCCGGAAACCCGCCGCGCCGCCGATGAGGATCACGACCACCGCCACCGCGATGTGGGTGTGGAGCTGCGTTCCCCGGTGCCGGAGGAGGGCGCCCAGGACGATCTGAAGCAGGGCGACGATCAGGAGCATGCGGGCGAGGGTGCGGTCCGTGTCGGTCGCCTCCCGCGTCCGCGGGCCCTCGCAAAACTTCCGGGTCGAGACCGCGGCGATCACGACGATCAGCGCGAAGATCGCCTGGCCGAAGACGCCGTGGATCCACGCGAGGTCGGTCGAGAGCTCGGTCACGCGGATCCCGCCGAGCACGCCCTGGACGCAGACGGAGGCGAAGACGGCCCAGGTGAAGCGCTTCAGCCAGCGGCGCTCCTCGTTGCGCTGGAGGTAGATCGCCAGGCAGAGCATGGAGAGGCCGACGAGCGTTCCGAAGAGACGGTGGGCGTGCTCGTAGTAGATCCCGCCGGTCATCCGGCTCATGGGATAGAGGAACATGTTGTAGCCGAAGCTGTTCGGCCAGTCCGGCACGTCGAGGCCGGCGCCCTTCGTCGTGACCAGGCCCCCGGCGCCGATCAGGAGGAGCGTGGCGATCGCCGCGACGTGGGCCAGCCAGTTCGCCCACTCCCGCGCGCCGGTTTCGCGGCTTGCCCGGCGGGCCCCGAGGTATCCACCCATGAACCCGGCCACCGCGCCCATCGCGAAGAAGCCGGGCACGTAGAGGAAGGCCGCCGGCTCGAGCTCGTTCGTCTCCGAGGGGGAGGCGAGCAGGCTCCCGAGGATCAGCAGGTTCAGGAGCGAGGAGACGAGCCCTGCGAAGACGCCGGCGCGCGCCGATCCGGTGGTGGCGCCGGCCGCGTACCCGCCGCCGATCAGGCAGACGACGAGGGCGCCGAAGAGGAACTCGCCCGGGGCGTCGACCGCGGGGAGCCGGGCGACGTAGCCCGCCGCCCACATCGCGGTCGTGGCTCCGAAGCCGCAGACCAGCGCGGCGGACCGATGGTTCTTCCGTTCGTCGGGGGAGAGGTATGCCATCGCGTCATTCTGTCGGATTCCATCCGGTTTTCGCCGATTCCCGCCCTTCCCCGGAATCAGTGATAGGTTTTTGCCGACAGACGGAGGGCTCGAGTGCCGATGTACTCGACGGACCGAGACATGGATCGACTGCGGAACAAACCAGTGCTGCCGCCCGCCCGGGCCCGTTTCGAGGGGCCGGGCTGCGTCGACGCCGAGGTCGGGCGTCGCCTGATCCCGTACAGTCTCGGCCGCCTCTCGCCGGAGCAGGAATTCGACTTCGAGGTCCACCTGATCGAGTGCGACCACTGCTTCGACGCCCTCCGCGGCCTCGACCAGATCGAGAGCCTCGTGAGGGCCTGCATCGACTCGGATCCCGTCGACGAGAGTTGACCCTCCGCCGTTCTCCCCGCATCATCTCCGGCCCATGAACCGCGAAGAGATGCTCTCCATCATGCCCCACCGCGGGCGCAACGTGCTCGTCGACGAATTCGAACTCCTCGAGCCGGGCGCCGGCCGGGCGACCCTGACCATCGCCCCGGGCGACCCTCAGGGCCGCGACATGTTCCTCGTCCGGGACGGCGATCGGCTCCTCTACTGCGCCCCGTTCCTCGTCGAGCACGTAGCGCTGAACTCGATCCTCATCCTGCGGGACGACATGGGCGACGGGCGTCTGGCCTACTTCTCCGCGGTCACGAAGTTCGAGGCCCACGAGGTGGCCGAGGCGGGGACGCCGCTGGTCTCGAACGTCATCCGGACGAAGGATCGCCGGGACTTCAAGGCGTTCCGGGCCGAGGTCGAAACCGCGGACGGGCGGCCGGTCCTCTCGGCGAACTTCATGGCCTTCCTCGCGGAGCGAGGCGCGGCCCTCGACACGGCGACGCAGGCGAAGCCCCCCGAGGGGTTCTGCTGCGCGGACGCGGAGCGCCTCCCCTGCTTCGATCCCTGCCTCGCGTTCTGCGGCGACACGGACGCCGAGGGGCGCTGCGGCGGCGTCTACCCGGAAGATCACCCGCTGTGCGAGGGGCACTTCCCCGGCGCGCCGGTGATGATGGGGATGACGCAGTGGCTGGCGGTGGCGCAGCGCGGGGCGCTCGACGCGCCGGCGGGCGAGTCGGAGATCCTGGGCGACGGGGCGCTGACGCTGGCCGACGGCACGCCGGTCCTGGACGTCTCCGGCCTCCGCGCGGCGGTGCACAAGGACGTCGACGGGAACGTCGCGTCGCTGCGGATCCTGGCGACGCGGAAGGTGGCGTTCCGCGGGATGGTGTTCCCGGGCGACGCGTTCACGGCGACGTTCCGGTCGGCGTGATGCGAATCCGGTAAAATTGGTTACGCCTCCGTATTACCGGATTCGAGCAGTTCGCTGAGCTTCCGGACCGTCGAGGGGCCGTGGCCGGCGTAGTGGTTGTTCGCGAACGCGAACGTCTCCGGCAGCCTCTCCCGGAGTTCCCGGATCACCTTCGCCCAGCGGACGAGCTTCTCCGTCCGGTCGATCACCTCCCTCTCCCACGTCTTCGTGATCGCCTCGATCTCCTTGCGGTCGCCGAGCAGGCGGACGTAGGCGAAGTCCGTCGTCACCGGGTCGAGGCGCTTCGGCAGCTCGTCCGCGTGAGGCATCCACGCCTGGTCGACGAGCACCATCGCCGCGCTGTGCCGCCGCAGGATCTCCAGGAAGTCCGCCTTGATCCACCACTTGTTGCGGATCTCCACCGCGTACCGGAAGTCCCCCGGCTGCGCGGCGAGGAACGTGTCGAGCCGGTCCAGGAACGGCTTCGGATTCGGGAACGCCGTCTTGTTGAAGTAGGGGAACTGGAGGACGAGCGGCCCGCACTTGTCGCCCAGCTCCAGCATCGCCGTGAAGAAGTCGTGGCGGTCCTTCGCGGTCCGGTCGAGGTCCATGATCCGGTCCGGGTCCGGCCTCGGGCCCTCGCCGGCGTGGCAGACCGAGCGGGGGAACTTCGCGCTCATCCGGAAGTCGTCCGGCGTCTTGTCCGCCCAGGTCTTCACCATCGTCTTCGAGGGGACGCGGTAGTAGGTGGAGTCCGTCTCCACGGAGTCGAAGCGCTTGGCGTACTCCGTGAGGAAGTCCTTCGGCTCGGTGCCTTCGGAATAGAACGGCCCGACCCATTCCTTCGCCGACCACGACGAGGTCCCGATCCGGACGCGTCCCGTCACGACAGCTCCTCGACGCGCTTCTCGAGCGCCTTGACGCGCTCCCGCAGCTTCCCGAGCCTCGCGACCTCGCCGATCTCGCGGCGCTTCTTCCGGATCGGGACGGCGGGGATGCCCCAGTAGGTCTCGTTGCCCGGGAGCTTCTTGTGGGAGGCCACCACCGTCTTCCCGGCGAGGATCACGCCGTCTCCGACGAAGGAGTGGTCCCCGATTCCGCACTGGCCGCCCATGAAGACGTAGTTTCCGATCGTCGCGGTTCCCGCCATGCCCACCTGCGCGGACAGCGCCACGCGCTCCCCGAGCACGACGTTGTGGGCGAGGTGCACCAGGTTGTCGAGCTTGCTCCCCTTCCCGATGACCGTCGCGTCGAGCGCCCCGCGGTCGATCGTGCAGTTCGCGCCGATCTCCACGTCGTCCCCGATGACGAGCGTCCCGACCTGCGGGAACTTCACCTTCCGCTCCGGCGTCTCGACGTAGCCGAAACCGTCGGATCCGAGGACGGAGCCCGCGTGGACGATCACCCCCGCGCCGAGGGTCACGCCGGGGTAGAGCGTGACGCCGGGGTGCAGGCGGCAGTCCGGTCCGACCACCGCGCCCTCACGAACGACGACGCGGGGAAGGAGGACGGTTCGGTCGCCGATCGAGACGTCGGCTTCGATGACGCATCCCGCTCCGATCGAGACGTCCGCCCCGAAGATCGCGGATTCGTGGACGACGGCCGTCGGGTGGACGCCGGGCCTCTGCGTCGGCTCCGGGTGGAGCTTCGCGGCGATGAAAGCGAACGCGACTCGGGCGTGGTCGGTCCGGACGAGGACCTTGTCGGTCTCCGCCTCGACGTCCCGGCCGACGACGACGGCGCCGACATCGCCCGTCAGCGCGGCCTCGAGGGCGGCGTCGTTCTCCGCGAACGTGATGGAGTCCGGGCGCCCCGAGGCCGGGCTCGTCGCGCCCGTGATCCCGAGCGATCCGTCGCCCGCCACCTCGCCGTCGACGAGCTTCGCCAGTTCGCTGACCGTCGTTGCCATTCGTTCCTCCCGGGTGAAGAGGGGGATCTTATCACCCTTGACGAGAGACGGCGCCGGGCGTATCCCGAAGCGATGCGACGCGCCGCCATTCTGGTCCTTCTCTCTCTCGCCGCGTGCGGTCCGGCGGCCCCGGAGATCGCCGTTTTCGAGGAGCACCACGAGGCGCTGGCGTACTGGCGTGCGGCCGTCGCCGCCGGCGACCTGACGCCCGGCGGGGTCCTCGTCCACCTCGACGCCCACGAGGACATGGGCGTGCCGGACCCGGAGTCGGGAGAGCTCACGGTCAGCAACTTCATCGTGCCCGCCTTGCGCGAGGGAATCTTCTCGAAGGTGATCTGGGTGGCGCCGCCCTTTCTGCCCCAGGTCCCGCGCGTCGAGGAGCGAGGCGGGTTCCGGCTCCACGTCGTTCCGTTCGGCATGCCGCTCGACCTCGACGGTCCCGTGGCCCTGGACATCGACCTGGACTTCTTCGCCTGCGAGAACCCCCACGAGGGGCACGAGGACGTGGAGATCACGCGGGAGGAGTACGAGGCGCTGCTCGCGTCCCGGCCGGTGCGGATGGAGGGGACATTCCGGGACGAGGGGTTCGAGACGCACTCGATCGTGCTGGCGCGTCGGGAGGGGCCGTACGAGTGGCCGATCCGGATCGACCGGACGACGGAGGTCGGGACGGAAAACGTCCGCTACGTCCGCGGCTGCGTCTGCATGGGGGAGTACGAGGGCGAGTTCCCCGTCTGGCGGCCGACGGACGCGGAGTGGACGGCGCTCGTCCGCGGCGTGGGGGCGTGGCTGGGCGAGGAGAACTGGCGGCCGGAGGTCGTGACCGTCGCTCGGTCGGCGGGGTCCGGATTCGTGCCGCCCGATCTCGTGGATCGGATCGAGCGGCACGTCACCGAAGAGCTGGCTCTCAGAACGAAACCCTGACGCCGACGAAGGCCGCGCGCCCGGGCTGGTCGTACTCCGGCCGGGTGGCGTACTCCTCGTCGAGCAGGTTCAGCACGTTGAGCGTCAGCACCACGAGCTTCGACAGGCGGGCGTGGGCCTGGAAGTCCACCACGACGTACGAGTCGATCTCGCCGGCGTCCGTGTTCTCCGGGTCCGTCATCCGGTCGCCGGAGAAGAGCGCCGCCAGCCGGGCGCCGTGGCCCGCCTCGTGGCGCCAGCCGAACGCCACCGTGCCGACGTGCTCCACGTTGCCGTCGACCCGGTTCCCCTCGACCGCCTCGCGGCCCTCGTACTCCTCGTAGGTCGCGTCGGTGTACGTGTATCCGGCGTCCGCCCGGAAGCCGTAGCCGATCTCGCCCGCGAGCGTGACCGCGAAGCCGCGGACGTCCACGGCCGTGATGTTGTCCGGCCGGAAGACGCCGTCCGGCTGCATGATGAAGTCGGAGAAGTCGTCCGCGCGGGAGGCGAAGACCGTCGCGCCCGTCGACCAGCCCTCCGTGAAGGCCCAGTCGGCGCCGACCTCGGCGTTGTGGAGCGTCTCCGGGCCGAGGTCCGGGTTGCCCTCGAACGTCATGCCGAAGTACATCGTCGTCGGCAGGTAGCGGTCGGACATCGCCGGGTTCCGGAAGGCCTTGCCCGCGCTTCCGCGCACCGTCACGTCCTCGTTGATCCGCCAGTTCGCGCCGAGGCGCCAGGAGAACTCCCCGTCCACGCCCGTCGTCTTGTCGTAGCGCAGGCCGGCGACCACGCGGACGTCGTCCGTCACCGTCCACTCGTCCTGGAGGAAGAGCGACCAGGTCGTCTCCGCCTCGTCGACGTCCCCGGCGGGCTCCGCCACGTCGGCCTGCTGGCGGTAGATCTCGCCGCCGCCGGTCAGGAGGTGGTCGTCGAGGACCGACCAGGTCTGCGTGACGTTCAGGCCCGTCGTCGCGAGGTCGTAGTCCGTCGTCGCGCCGTAGAACCAGTACAGGTCCTGCTGCATGTCCTGGTACCAGGCGCGCGCCCGGAAAGTGCCGTCGTTCTTCGGCGCGACGTGATAGGTGAACGCGAGGTCGACGCTCCAGCGGTCGAGGTCGCGGTCGAAGCTCTCGTCGGTTCCCGTGCCGGTCATGCCGTAGAGGTACCCGCGGACGTCCGCGCGCTCCGTCTCCCAGCCGAGGTTCAGAAACGACGAGCGCCGGCTCCAGTCCATGTCGTCGCCGGACGTGTTCTCGAGGTAGCCGTCCGTCGACGTGGAGTCCACGCTGAGGAAGTAGTCCAACTCGCCGACCTTCGCGCCGTGGGCGAAGCCCGTCGTGAAGGTGGCGAAGCTGCCGCCCTCGAGCCAGAGTTCGGTCACGGGGATCTCGGTGCCGCGGCGGGGCAGGAAGTTGACGACGCCGCCGAGGGCGTTGCTGCCGTAGGCCGCCGAGGCCGGGCCCTGCGTGATCTCGACGCGCCGGTAGGCCGCGAGGGGGAACTGCGCCACGTCGGCGTTGCCCGTGTACTCCTGGGTGAGCGGCCGGCCGTCGAGCAGCATCAGCACCCGCTGGGTGCCGAACCCGGAGGGGATCCCGCGCATCTGGACCTTCACTTCCTGTCCGTAGCGCGCCGTCCCCTCGATCGTGACGGCCGGGGCGTCCTGGATCGCCTCCTCGAGGGTCCAGGCGCCGCGCTCGCGGATCTCCTCCTGGTCCCGGACCGTCGTGCGGCCGGTCAGGCTCTGCACGGCGACGGGGTTGCGGGTCTCGGTGACGGTGGTCTCCGGGAGCTTCGTGACGTCCGGCTCAGCTTTTTCCGGGGCCTCCGGCTTCGATGGCTCCTCGGCGAAGGCCGGGGAGGTCGACAGCAGGAGGACGGCGAAGAGGATGGGGAGAAACTTCATGGCAGGGCTCCTGAATGACAGTGCGAACGTGACGTACTAACGGGAGAGGATCGAAAGCCGTCGTTCGGGCCGTGCCGGGGCGGAGTTTTGTACAGCGGTGGCTCCTGGAGTCGGCGTCGTGGGCGTCGAGAAATCTGCCAAACGGCCCGTCCGCGCTGGACTTCGGGCGCAAATGCGTGCATCCTTCCGGTTTCGTCATCGGAAGGGACCCGGCGGACCGCCGGGCGGGCACGGGTAAGTCTGTCAACATGCTGACCGTGACGTTCACAATCTACTGGATCATCGTGGGCGGGCTCTTCCTGTACGCGCTGAACTCCATCTATCTCGTGTGGAGTTTCCGGCGGCACCGGAAGGGTCAGCTCGAGCGCGCGCACCGTATCCGCGCCGAGTACTGGGCGAAGGCGGAGGAAGAGGACCTTCCCACCGTCACGATCCAGCTTCCGATCTACAACGAGCGCTACGTCGCCGGCCGTCTGATCCACGCCGCGGCGAAGGTCGACTACCCGCGCGACAAGCTCGAGATCCAGGTGCTCGACGACTCGACGGACGACACCGTCGACGTCGTGGCGGAGCACGTGGATCACTACCGGAAGCTCGGCATCCGGATCGTCCACCTGCACCGCGACAACCGCGACGGCTACAAGGCCGGCGCGCTCCGCGACGGCGTGGCGGCGACGGACAGTCAGCTCCTCGCGGTCTTCGACGCGGACTTCGTCCCCGAGCCGGATTTCCTCCGGAAGACGGTCCCGTTCTTCGAGGACGGGAAGGTCGGGATGGTGCAGGCCCGCTGGGGGCACGCGAACGAGAAGTTCTCGTGGCTCACGCGCGTCCAGGCGATCGCCCTCGACGGCCACTTCGGCATCGAGCAGGGCGGCCGCGGCTGGGGCGGCTTCTTCCTGAACTTCAACGGGACGGCCGGCATCTGGCGGAAGCAGGCGATCGAGGACGCGGGCGGCTGGGAGGCGGATACCCTCACCGAGGACATCGACCTCTCCTACCGCGCGCAACTCGCCGGCTACCGGATGGAGTACGTGGTGGACGTGGAGGTCCCGGCCGAGCTGCCGGCGGACGTCTTCGCCTTCAAGAGCCAGCAGCGCCGCTGGGCGAAGGGCTCGATCGAGTGCGCGAAGAAGCTCCTGCCGAAGATCTACGCGGCCAGGATCCCGTTCCGCCAGAAGGTCCAGGCGACGCTGCACGTGACGCAGCACATCGTCTACTGCCTCGTGGTGATGATGGCGCTCCTCGGTCTGCCGCTGACGGCGTCCTGGCACGGGGACGTCCACGTGGCGTACTACGTGGCGATGATCGGGCTGCTGGTCATGATCTTCGCGTTCCCGTCGATCCTCTACGTCCAGGCGCAGAAGGAGCTCCGCAGCGACTGGCGGAAGCGGCTTCGGTACATGCCGGTCCTGATGATGGTCGGCACCGGCGTGGCGGTGAGCAACTCCCGGGCGGTGATGGAAGCGCTGCTCGGCATCAAGACGGGCTTCGTCCGGACGCCGAAGCGCTCGATGACGGGCAGCAAGCGCGACGTGAAGAAGGCGGGGACCTACAAGCTGCCGCTGGATCTCACGTTCGTGTTCGAGGCGCTCCTCTCGGTCTATTGCCTGGTCGGGCTGGGCCTTTATCTCTCGACGGGCCGTGTGATCATCGGCCCGTTCCTCGCTCTCTTCTCGGTGGCGTTCGGCACGATGGCGATCGCGACGTTCCGCGAGGCGGTCTCTCGCCGCCGCGAGAACGTGGCCGCGGCCGCGGCTGATGCGGAGGAAGCGGAGGAGGCGGAGCTGGTCATGGAGACGGAGCGGGAGTACTCCGAGGTCCTGGCGGAGTTCCGCGGCGACACCGAGGCCCGCAAGGTAGCCGCCGCCGCCGTCTGACCCAAATCTGCAATTCGGGGTCAGACCCCGATTTGCAGATTCACCGCACCAGGTGCCGGAACCGCGGGTCCGGCGACCCCGGCCCGACCTTCACCGGCCCGCCGTCGCAGCCCTCCATCTCCTCCCAGGGGATGAACTCGACCTTGCCGCTGCTCCAGAGGACGCAGACGCCGTCGTCGTGGAAGGGCTCGTCGCCGTTCTCGCCGTTCGCACAGCAGGCGAGGATGACGGACCGGAGGCCGGGATCCCGGAGACGTCCGAGCGACGTCGCATCCGGGCCGCGGTAGGAGCAGGTCACGTCTTCCGGGCCCCCGGGGCAGCGGAAGACCGCCATCCACTCCGGGCGGACTTCGTCCCGGAACTGGAGGAAGAAGGCCGCACCAACGAGGTCCTCGAGGCGCCCATCGACCTGCCGTACCTGGAAGAACCCGCCGAGTTGCTTGAGGTTGTTCATGCAGCGGTAGGAAGGAGGCGAGTCATGAGGCTGCGGCATCATCGCCATAATCAGGCCGCCTCCCATGATGGCCAGGACGACGATCCAGATGCCGGCCGCGCGGAACGCGTCTTCTCCCATCCCCCCAGTCTAGCGCCCCTCGACTGGCAGTCGTGCCCAGCCGTGTGAGAATACGTCCCATGGAGAAGACGATCCGGGGCTACCACGAGCGCACGAAGCACCACTTCAACCGGTTCGCGAAGTCGGCGGGACAACTCGACTGGGCCACGCAGCCCGAGCCGTTCCGGCGCTTCGAAGGGGCGCGCCTCGTCGCGCTGCCGAGGGACTTCGAGACCGAGCCGGTCGACTTCGACGAGCTCTACTCCGCGACCGGCCGCGCGCCGGCGGAGCTCGCGATCGAGACGATCTCCGACTTCCTCTTCCACTCGCTGGCGATCTCGGCCTGGAAGGCGATGGGGGAGGTGAAGTGGGAGCTCCGGGTCAACCCGTCCTCGGGGAACCTCCACCCGACGGAGGGCTACCTCGTCCTGCCGGCGGTCGAGGGGATCTCCGATGCGGCCGGCGTCTTTCACTACGCGCCGAAGGAGCACGGGCTGGAGGAGCGGTGCCGGCTGACGGTCGCGGCGGGGAAGAAGCTGTTCGCCGGGCTGCCGGACGGCGCGTTCCTGTTCGGACTCAGCTCGGTCTGCTGGCGGGAGGCGTGGAAGTACGGCGAGCGGGCGTTCCGGTACTGCCAGCACGACACCGGCCACGCGATCGCGGCGCTCACGTTCGCGGCGGGGCTTTTCGGCTGGCGCGTGCGCGTCCTCGGCGGCTGGCCGCAGAGATCGGTGGACGCGCTGCTCGGCGTCGACCGCGTCGACGACTTCCCCGTTTCGGAGGAGCGCGAGGAGGGGGAGACGCTGCTCCTCGTCTCGCCCGGTCCGTGCGACGCCGACGTCACGCCCGTCGCGCCGAAGGCCGGGTGGGCCGGCGTCGCGAACCGACTGTCGATAGACCACCACCCCTGGCCGGTCATCGACGAGGCGGCCGCCGCCACGCGCCACCCCGGCGGAGTGGATCACGAGAGTCCGACTCCGTTGATCCACCTCGATGTGTCCGGCCGCGGGAAGGACGCGCGGACGATCCTCCGGCAGCGGCGGAGCGGCGTGGCGTTCGATGGGAAGTCCGGTGTTCACGTCGAGCGTTTCGTCCGCATCCTCACGCGGTGCCTGCCCGGGCCGCACCCGCCGTTTCTTTCGCTGCCATGGGCGCCAACGGTCCACCTCGCGCTCTTCGTGCACCGCGTCGACGACCTCGCGCCCGGGATCTACCTCCTCGTGCGGGAGCCGGCCGCGGAGTCGCGGTTGCGCGAGGCCATGCGGGATGACTTCACCTGGGAGCGGCCGTCCGAGGTTCCCGAGGAGCTGCCGCTGTTCCGCCTGGCGCTGGGCGACTGCCAGGAGCTGGCGGAGCAGCTTTCCTGCGGGCAGGAGATCGCCGGTTCATCGTTCTTTTCGCTGGGGATGATCGCGGACTTCGCGGGGCCGATCGCGGAGCACGGCGACTGGTTCTGGCGGCGGCTCTTCTGGGAGGCCGGGATGGTGGGGCAGGTGCTCTACCTGGAGGCCGAGGTGGAGGGCGCGCGCGGGACCGGCATCGGCTGCTACTTCGATGACCCGGTGCACGAACTGCTGGGCCTGGCCGGCGAGGAGTTCCAGAGCCTGTACCACTTCACGGTCGGCATCCCCGTGGAGGACACGCGGCTGACGACGCTGCCGGCCTACGACTGAATCGAACGGGCCCGCCGGACGGGAAGATCCCGAGCGACGGGCCCGAATCTGCAAATCGGGGTCTGACCCCGAATTGCAGGTCACATCCCGAACTTCTCGATGATCTGCTTCTTGTCGAGGCCGAGGATGCCGTACTTCTCCCCGACCTTGCGGAAGGCGACGATCGCCTTGTCGAGGTGCTCCTGGTCGTGCGCGGCGGAAAGCTGCGTGCGGATCCGCGCCTGGCCCTTCGCCACC
>JBDLIY010000081.1:0-11915 GCA_039714635.1 Planctomycetota bacterium | reverse complement strand
CCCGGTCGCGGCGGGCTGGACATCTTCACCGGGTTCTTCTCGCGCGCGCTCACTCCGGCGTTGACGTACGAAGGCGCCGACGTTCCGGCCGGCGCGCCGCCGCTTCTCGTGACGGTCGCCGCGGCCGCGTGGCGAACGGTCGTCTTCGCCATCGCCGGGATCAGCCTCGCGCTGGTCTTCGGGCTGGTCCTCGGCTTCCTGGGCTCGACCGCCTGGTGGGAGGGCGATCCGGGCCGCGGGCGTCGGGCGGTCGGCCCCGCGGTCTACGCGACGGTGCGCGTCGTGATCGCGCTCTCGCGGTCCGTGCACGAGTTGCTCTGGGCCGTCCTGTTCCTGGCCGCGCTCGGCTTCAACACGTTCGCCGCGGTCATCGCGATCTCGATTCCGTACGGCGGCACGTTGGCCAAGATCTTCTCGGAGATGGTGGACGAGGCGGCCCGGGATTCGGCCCGCGGACTTCGCGCCGTCGGGGCCTCCCCCTCCATCGTCTTCGCGTTCGGGCTGTTGCCCCGGGCCCTGCCCGACATGATCGCGTACACGTTCTACCGGACGGAGTGCGCGGTCCGGTCCGCCGCGGTGCTCGGCTTCTTCGGGTACCGGACGCTCGGCTACCACGTGAAGGCGTCGTTCGACAACCTTCACTACGGCGAGGTCTGGACGTACCTGTACGCGCTCTTCGCGCTCGTGCTCCTCGTCGACCTCACGAGTTCCACGGTCCGCCGGAGGTTCGCCGCGCGATGAGCGATCGATGGGACAGGATCCGCGAACTCCGGCGACAGCGCCCGCGCAACCGCTTCCTGCGCTTCGCCCTGGCCGGCTTCGGGCTGCTGACCGCCGCGGCGTGGCTCGGGGGCGACATCGGGGTCGGGGACCTGTTCGGGGCGAGGCGCCTCCGGAACCTCGAACGGTTCTTCACCGTGGACCTCGCCTCCGACGAGGGCTTCCTTTCGGTCGCCGGCCGCGTCGCCGCCTCCCCCGGGCTTTCGGCCACCGGCGCCACGCTGGCCATCAGCGTGCTCGGCATCGTCCTGGCGGGCTTCGCGGGCGCCTGCTTCGCCCTCCCCGCGGCGCGCAACTTCATGGCGCGGGATCCGTTCGTGGATCCGTCCCGCCGGCCCCGGGGCGTGGTGAGCGGGTTCTTCCTCGGCGCCGTGCGGCTGTTCCTCCTCTTCCTGCGGAGCGTGCCGGAGTTCATCTGGGCGTACCTGTTCCTCGCCATGTTCGGCCCGTCGGCCTGGCCCGCCGTCCTCGCGCTCGCCCTCCACAACGCGGGCACGCTCGGCAAGCTCGACTCGGAGGTGATCGAGGACCTGGAGCCGGCGGCTCCGGCCGCGCTCCGGGCCATCGGTCTGCCGCGCCTGCGGATCGCGCAGTTCGGGTTGTTCCCGCTCGTGCTGCCGAGGTTCCTCCTCTACTTCTTCTACCGCTTCGAGACCTGCGTCCGCGAGGCGACGGTGCTGGGCATGATCGGCGTGGTCTCCCTCGGCTACCACATCGGACTCGCTCGCGCGATCCGGGCCTACGACGAGATGATCGTCCTCGTCCTGATGGGCGCCGGGCTCGTCCTCGCGGCCGATCTGCTTTCGGCGCTGACGCGCCGTATCGTCCGCCGCGCCGTCTGATATCCTTTCGGCATGGCCCGTCGAATCGGCTGCGTCCTGATCCTGCTCGTCCTGGCCTCCGGGGCGTTCCTCTTCACCAGTTGCGGCACGATCCGGGCGGGGCGGATGGTCCTCGACGCCACGCGGCCCGCTTCCGAGCTGGCCCCCTACGTGACCGAGTCGGAACTGGCGGTGGGCGCGGTCGGCGGCCGGGTTCCGACGCGGA
The DNA here is from genome assembly GCA_039714635.1 of Planctomycetota bacterium. Lineage (GTDB taxonomy): Bacteria > Planctomycetota > JAJSAM01 > JAJSAM01 > JAJSAM01 > JBDLIY01. The sequence goes on along the minus strand of JBDLIY010000081.1, from coordinate 10,088 downwards.
TCTACCGGCCGGTCGACACGGACGGCGCGCTGCCGGCGATCGTCCTCGTCCACGGGGCCGTCACCGGAGGCGCGGACGAGCCGCGCTTCGTCGCCCTGGCCCGGGCGATGGCGAAGCGCGGCGCCACGATCGCCACGCCGGACCTCGCCTCCCTCCGCCGGTTCCGGCTCGACCGGTCCGATCCGGAGCGCGTGGCGGCGGCGGCGTGCGCGCTCGCGAACCGCTCGGACCTCACGCGCGACGGTCGCGTCGCCCTGGTGGGGATCTCCGTCGGCGGCTCCTACTGCCTGCTGGCCGCGCGGGACCCGCGGCTGGCGGGCCGTGTCTCCACGATCCTCAGCTTCGGGGCCTACGCCGACCTGGACGGGCTCGTCCGTCGCTGGATGACGGATCCCCGCTCCGATGCTCCGGAACTGCTCGACCCCCAGACCTACGGCCGCCGGATGGTGCTCCACGGGAACCTCGACATCCTCGTGCCGCCGGACGACGTCACGCCCGTCCGCGACGTGATCGCCCGCCTGCTGAATGACCAGTCGCCCGGGGACGTGCCGCCGGAACTGTCGCCCGCCGGCCGGCGCGTCGTCGAGGTGGCGATCTCGGAGGACGCGATCGACCCCGCCGTCGTCGCGGACCTGCTTCGCCCGCTCGAGGCGGGCATCCGCGGACTCTCGCCCGTGCGCCGGGACGAAGTGCCGGACGCGCCGGTCTACCTGCTGCACGGGGTGCGGGATCCGGTCGTTCCCGTGGCCGATCTGGAGCGGCTCGCGGTCCACCTGCGCGATCGCGGCGTCGACGTCGAGACGCACGAGACGGACGTCTTCGGCCACGTGAAGCGCACGGGAGAGGGCCATCCGTCACTCTTCGAAGCGTGGCCTCTCTTCTCGTTTCTCGCCGATGTCTGGTCCGACGCTGGCTTCTGAGGCACCTCGGAATACAATCGTCGCTTCACGCCTTTCCGGAGAACACACCTGCATGACGATGTCCTCGGTCTGCGCCGGCATCGCGGCGACTTCACGACCCCCGGAGCCGAGTCCCACTACCCGCCGGATCTGTCCCTCGAACCGCGGCATCTCGACATCACGCTCGGGCTGGACATCGACAAACGCCATGCCGCGGGCACGACCGTCCTGACGGTCGGCGCGAACCGCGAGGACGCGACGGCGATCACCCTCCACGCCGTCGATTTCGAGGACGTCGCGGTCGAGGATCCCGACGGTCGCGAGGTCGACTGGCGCTACGACGGTCGCGAGATCTCCGTCACCTGGGCGGAAGCGTTCCGGCTGGGCGAGGAGCGGAAGCTGGCGATCGCGTACTCGGTCACCGAGCCGATCACGGGCTTGCAGTTCTCCGTGCCGGACGAGGCGTATCCCGACCGCGCGCGGTGGGCGGCGACGGACCACGAGACGGAGCGCGCGCGGTACTGGCTGCCGTGCGTGGACCTGCCGGCGGTGCGCACGACACTGGCGTTCCACCTGGCGGCTCCGGAGCACATGACGATCCTCGCCAACGGCCTCCTCACCGCCGAGGACGCGAACGGGGACGGCACGAAGACGGCGCACTGGGAGCTGGACTACCCGTGCCCGAGCTATCTCGTCTGCTTCGCGCTGGGCGAGTTCGTGCGGGCCGACGACGAGGCGGTGGACGGCCGGGAGATCGCCTACTTCGGCGCGACGGACCGCACGACGGCCGAGGACCTCTCCCGCAGCTTCGGCGACACGCCGGAGATCATGCGCTGGATGCAGGAGCGCTTCGGCGTGGAGTTCCCGTTCGCGAAGTACTTCCAGTTCGCCCTGCCCGGGATCGGCGGCGCGATGGAGAACATCTCCCTCGTCTCCTGGGACGACCGCCTCGTCACGGACGAGATCTGGGCGAAGGACCTCGGCGAGATCGTGCAGGTCGTCAACGTCCACGAGATGGGCCACAGCTACTTCGGCGACGCGGTCGTCATCCGCGACTTCGCGCACGCCTGGCTGAAGGAGTCCTGGGCGACGTACACCGAGGCGCTCTGGTACGAGGACAAGTACGGGGACGACGCGTACCGCTACGAGATGTTCACCAACGCGCGGAACTACATGACGGAGGCCGACGAGCGGTACGTCCGCCCCATCGTGACACGGGTCTTCGACTCCAGCTGGGACATGTACGACTATCACCTCTACCCGGGCGGCGCGTGGCGCATCCACATGCTGCGCCGCATGCTCGGGGAGGAGGCGTTCTGGGGCGCGACGACGGACTACCTGGAGACGTACTCCGGCCGGACCGTCGAGACGGACGACTTCCGCAAGCTCCTCGAGTCGCACTCCGGCCGCTCGCTCGGGCGGTTCTTCGACCAGTGGATCCACGGCCGCGGCTACCCGAAGCTCAAGGTGACCTTCGCGTTCGACAAGGACAAGTCCGAGGGGACCTTCACGATCGAGCAGAGCCAGGTCCCGGAGAAGCCCGAGAAGGACTCGCCGGAGACGTTCGCGTTCGACCTCGACGTCGCCTGGGAGACGGAGGACGGGGAGTGGATCCGCCGCACCGTCTCCGTCGAGAAGCGCCGGCACACGTTCCTCGCGGCCATGGACGCGGCCCCGAAGCAGATCCGCCTCGACCCCGACGGCTCCCTGCTCCACCGCCCGGACTTCAACCCGGGCAACGGCATGCTCCGCCGCGCGCTCACGGACGGCCCCGACGCGATCGGCCGCATCCTCGCCGCCGAGGAACTCGCGAAGACCGGCAAGAAGAAGAACCTCGAGGCGGTGGCGGAGGCGTTCGCGGAGGAATCCTTCTACGGGGTCCGCGCGGAGATGGCGAAGGCCGTGGCGAAGTCGAAGGTCGCCGCCGCCGTGCCGATCCTCGCCGGTTTCCTCGAGGCGGAAGAGGAGCCGCGAGTCCTGACGACGATCGCCCGGGAGGCGGGTGCCTTCCGCGACCCGCGGATCGCGGCCGCCCTGAGGGCGCGCCTCGACGGCGACCTGACCTACTACTCCCGCTCCGCGGCGCTCCTCTCGCTGGGCATGCAGCGCGGCGAGGAGGACCTGGACCGCCTGCGGGAGTCGGCGGCCGACGACGGCTACCGCGGCATCGTCCGTTCGGGCGCGCTGGCCGGGCTGGCCGCCACGCGCACGGAGGCCGCGTTCGAAGTTCTCGCCGGGAGTTGCGACTACGGCGACCAGCCGCACGACGCGCGCCCGGCGGCGCCGGGCGCCCTGGCCGGGCTCTCCGGCCACGTGGACCGGCGGCTGAAGACACGCGCGGTGGAGAAGCTGATCGACCTGTTGCGCGACCCGGACGATCGCGTGCGCCGGACGGCCATCGGCGGCCTCGCGTCGCTCAAGGCGGGCGAAGCCACGGGCGCGGTGGAGGCGGCGCTGGCCACGTTCGCGGAGCAGGACCGGCCGCGGCTGCGACGCTCGCTGAAGACGCTGCGGGGCGGAGACGCCGACGCGGGCGCGGCGGCGAAGCTCCGGAAGGAGTTCGACGACCTCCAGGAGCGCCACCGCAAGCTCGAGGCGCGCGTGGACGAACTCGAAGCGAAGGAGTAGGGGCCGACCGGGCTACTTGTCCCGCACGCGGATCTCGCCGGGGTCGTCGACCACGCGGACGACGACCACCTGGTCGGGCCTCACGTGGGCTTCCTCGACCTTCCGATCCCCGAGCTTCGTCCAGACGAAGGGCATCTTTCCGGTGCGCTTCTCCGTGTCGAAGGAGAAGCGAACGCGGCGCCCTTCCGACAGGCGTTCGATCCGGCCCTCGTAGCCGCCCCCGACGCGGGCGAACGCGCTGAGGTTCTCCGCGAGTTCGGCCCGGATCGTGATCGGCGTCGCGTTGCCCGGCGGCGACAGGAAGTGGAAGTCGCCGGACTCCGCCGCCAACAGGCGGACCGCCTGGTTCGTGCCGAGGATCACGGAGTACCGGTGCGACAGCACGGCGCCGCTGCCCTCGAGGAGCTTCATCCGCGACTCGTCCTTGCCGAACGCCGCCGCGCGGAACTTCGCCCGCACGCCGCCGGGCACGACCAGCCAGCCCTGGGGGATGCCGATGGAGGACGTGCTCCCGATCTCCCCGGTGGCGCTGCCGCTCCGGAGGAAGAACACGTGCACGCCTCGGTCCTTCTTCTGGACCTGCACGGACGAGGCGGCGCTCACCGTGATGACGTCCTTCCCCGGCGTGCCGATCGTCGCCGGGCCGACCACGATGTCCCCGGCGGCCAGCCCCACCGGGAAGCCGGCCGGCCGCTCGCCGTTCAGCGTTCCGCCCGCTCCGGCTCCCTGCAGGAAGGACGCGCCGGGCGCGGGCCCCGGCGGGCGGCGGAGGACGGTGATCGTCTTCGACCCGGAGTTGTCCACGCGGTCCGTGGCCACGATCTCGATCCGGTTCTCCCCCACCCGCGCGAGCGGCACCTCGGCGGTGAACTTCCGCCCGGTGACGACGGCGTCCTTCTGCGTATCGCCGACCTTCACCCGCACGACGCAGCCGTCCTCCGACACCGTACCGACGATGGCGACGGACTCGCCCTCCACGGTGGCCGGGACGCTCTCGAGCACGATCTCCGGCGCCTCCGTGTCCAGCCACACCTCGAGGACCACGGGTTCGCTGCGGTTCCCGACCCGGTCGGTCGCCACCACCTCGATCGAGTTCTTCCCGGCCGAGAGTTCGAACTCCGCCGTGAACCAGCCGGAAGCGTCCGGGGTGGCGACGACGGCGGTCTCGCCGAGCTTCAGCTCGACCGGGCCCGGGTGCGGATCCCGGACGTGGCCCTTCACCGTGATCTTCGGCTTCGCGACGACGTCCCCGTGGCCCGGCGAGCTGATCGCCACGGCGGGTCGGGTCGCGTCCAGGACGAAGCGCCGCCTCGCTTCGCCGATGTGGCCCAGGGTGTCCTTCGCCACGACGTGGACCTCGACGTCCCCCTCCGCGGGCGTGAGCGTCTTTGCGAACGTGCCGTCGGCCGCCACCTCGATCGGCTCGCCGTTCAGCGTCACTTCGTCGAGGTTCGGATCGAAGACGGTGCCCACGATCTCGACGGACGCGGTGGCGACCTTCTGCCCCTGCGTCGGCTTCAGGATCTCGACCACCGGGTTCCGCGTGTCGTTTTTGACGGAGACCGTCTCCGCGGGTCCCTCGTTCCCGACGGCGTCCACCGGGACGAACGTGAGGACGTTCTCTCCCTCCTCGGCCAGCGGGACGCTCGCCGAGAACGTGCGGTCCTCGCGCACCTCGATCTCGATCCCGGCGACGAGGACGAACCGCGGATGGTCGTCCACGACCCGGCCCTCGACGGTCACCTCGGCGTCGCCGGTCAGGAGTCCGCTCGTCGGCGCCGTGACGGACAGCTTCGGAGCCACCGTGTCGCGGGAGACTTCGAACCGCCTTGCCTCGCCTTCCCGTTCGTGTCGGTCGAAGAAGCGGATGACGACCTCGTTTTCGCCCTCACTCAGCGGAACGCGCGCCGTGAACCGGCCGTCTCCGTCCGGGTCGACGCGCCGCCCGCCCGCCACGACCCAGCCGCCGGTGGCCCCGCCGAGCGTCCCGGAGATCTCGATCGCCTCCTCGCGGGTCAGCGCCGGGAACGTGGCCTCATCGACGGTCAGAACGGCCGAGAACTCCGGCAGCGGAACCGGCTCCGGGGGCTTCTCGGGCGTCTCGGGCCTTGCTGGCGTCTCTCCGGCGATCTCCGCGGGCTCCGGCGGTGGTTCGCTCCCTCCTTCACCGAGCAGGAGCCAGCTGACCGCGACGATGGCGACGGCGAGCACGCCGGCCGCGAGCGCGAGCCACTTCCGGCGGAACGACGACGGGGGGACGTCCTCCGGCGGTGGCGCCTCCTCCGGGGCTTCGTCGACGGGAGGGATCTCGGCCACCGGCACATCATCGTCATCGTCCGCGGCCCCGTCCGTCTCGAGAATGGCGGCGACCTCCCCCGCCACGTCGTCGAGCATCATCGTCGAGGTGCCCTCGCCCATCGGCGCGGCGCCGCTCTCGCCGGCGGCCTCCGAGAGGGCGGTCGTGAACGCGAGGATGTCCGGATACCGGTTCTCGGGTTCCGGGTCGAGCGCCCGGACGAGCACGTCCGCGGCTTCCGAGGGCCAGCGGCTGGACAGCGCCTGCGCGAGGCTCTTGCGCGGCTGCCGGGAGAGGAAGCCATCGCCCATCACGACGGTCACCGCGGAGGCGGCGAGGGAGTACTGGTCCGACGCCGGCCCGATGGCGGTGGCCTTCGCCTCGGGGGCGGCGCAGTCGCGGGGATCGAGCACTTCCGGCGCGCTGGGCGCCGGGTCGAGCGCGGCGGCCACGGCGACATCGGTGAGGAGGACGTCCCCGTCCGGCGTGACGAGGATGCTCCGCGGGCTCACGCCCCGGTGGCAGACGCCCTGTCCGTGCAGCCGAGCCAGCGTCTCGCCCGTCGAGCGGATCCACGGCAGGATCTCCGTCACGGCGAGGCGGCCGCCCGCGGCCTTCATGCGCTCGCGGACCGTGTCGCTTTCGACATACGAGACGATCGCGTACGGGAGGTCGCCGTCCCGGTCGATCTCGATGACGGAGACGAGGCCCGGGACGTCCGCGGGAATGCGGTCGGCCGCCAGGAAGCGCGCGACGAATTCGTCGTCGTCGAGCAGGTCCACGTGCGGCACGCGCACGACCACCTGCACGCCTTCGTCCTCGTCCCATCCCAGGTAGACGGCTCCGGCCCCGCGCTCACTCACGCGAGTGGTCAGGCCGTACCGGAGCTTCAGTACCTTGCCCTTCAGATCCCGTTCGCTCATGACAACCCCCGTATCGGCGATTCTAGCGCCGGGCCCGAGTCCGTTCGGAGGCTTGTTTCGTCAGCCGCCGAGCCAGCGCCCGAGCAACAGGTAGAGGAACCAGCCGGCGAAAGCCGCGGAGAACAGGATTCCGGCCCGGCTCCAGGCGATCAAGCCGCGCCCCGGGCGGTGTTCGACGGGCACCTCCGACCCGAGGATCGCCCGGTGGTTCAGCCACGCGAGCACCGGGGCCGTCAGGAAGGAGAGCGTCGTCGCGAGGTTCACGAGGCCGGTGAACGTCGCCTTGTCCCCGCGCGCGAGTCCGATGTAGAGGATCAACATCGAACCGGCGGCCAGCACCGGCAGTGCCGTCCAGTAGACGCGTCGGCTCGTCGGCATCGCCTGATCGGGCATCTCCGGTTCGCGAAACCGTGCCAGCAGGCCGGTGATCGTCCGGGGCAGCCCGTCCACCACCGTCAGCGTCGTGGAGAACATGACGGTGAAGGCGGCGAGGCCGATCAGCGGTGCGCTCCAGGCTCCGAGGTTCTCGGTGTAGAGCGAGATGATCTGGCGGGCGAACCCCGCCGCGCTCGGCGCGAATTCGGTTCCCGTTCCGAACATGACGGCCGCGCCCAGCGTGAGGAAGCAGAGGGCCAGGAACGCGGTGCCCAGGTAGCCGATGTTGAAGTCCATCAGCGACTCGCGGACCGTCGGCGCGTAGTCCGTCTCGCGGCGCCGCGCCAGCGTCCAGAGCGAGTGCCAGACGGAGATGTCGAAGGCGGACGGCATCCAGCCGATCAGCGCGACGACGAATCCGATGGTCGCCAGGTTCTCGAACGTGCCGGGCGCGGGCAGGAGACTGACCTCGCCGAACTGGATCTTCGGCAGCGCGAGGGCCGTGGCGGCGAACGTGGAGACCGTGAGGACGAGGACGACGACCTTCACGATCCGGTCCAGCCACCGGTACTGCCCGATGGCCAGGAGCGCGGCGCAGATCGCGAGAAGAGCCGCCGACAGCCACCACACCGCGGGCAGCCCGAGCATCGGCGACTCCCAGCCGAGCGCCCCGGCGGCCAGCGCGGCGGTCACCATGGTGACGATCGCCTGGATCGTGAACATGGTGCCGATGGTCAGGACGGCGTAGAGCGCGAGGGCGAAGCGCCCCCGGCGGCGGTAGCCTTCGAGGAGGCTCGTCCCGGTGGCGGCGGCGTACCGCGGGCCGAACGAGAAGGCCGGGTACTTGAAGACGATGGCCACGATCACGAGCAGCAGCAGGGAGAAGCCGAACTCGGCTCCGGCGCGCGTGGACTGGACGAGGTGCGAGACGCCGACGGCGGCCCCCGCCCAGAGCAGCCCGGGGCCCAGCGCCTTGAGGAACGAACGTTCGCGAGGTTCTCCGGTCATCCGCCGATTGTGTTCGATGGACCGGTCGAGTGCAAACGTCAGCGCGGGCGCGGGCCGTAGCCCTTCGCGGGGCTCTTCGCCTCGAGCCGGAAGTCGCCCTTCTCCGGCGCGAGGAAGCGCGGATCCTTCCCGTACACCCCCCGCTTCTCCGGAACCGGGAGCGACATCCGGCTCGCGCCGGGCCGGTCGACGCAGAACCAGAGGTTCTCGGCGAAGGTGAACGTCTTCGGCTTCGTGCCCGGCCCGACGTTCACCGCGGTCCGCACCTCGTCGGATCGAAAGACGACGATGTTCCTCTCGAACCGCCCGTTCCGGCAGGCGATGAAGTCTTCGCCGGTGGTCTCCTGGAGGATCCGCGCCACCCACTTCTCCGGCCGGTAGATGACGTTGTGCCGGACGATCCCCCCGTCGACGCCGACGAACGCGACGGGCGCCATCGAGCCGACGAAGACGCAGTCCTCGACGGTGATGTCCTTCGCCTCGTAGCCGGGCTTGCGCGGCCGGAAGTACGGAAGCCCCGTCCCCCCGCCGATGTTCACCGCGCGGCCGCCGGCCCGTTCGAACCGGCAGTGGCGGACCTTCACGTCGCGGGATCCGCCCTTGGCCTGCACCCCGTTGCCGGATGGCCCGCCGGCGTTGCGGAACGTGCACCCGACGATCTCGCCGTCGTGGCAGCCGACCATGTCGACGCCGGATCCGCCGGAGCCCCACCGCTCGAGAACGCAGTCGGCGACGAGGAAGTCGTCGAGCCCGGACAGCTTGATCCCGTCGCGGTTGCCGCGGGGCCCGACGTCGCGCACGGTGATCCGCCGGAGCGTGACGTGGTGCGCCGGATCGTCGGCCGTCCCGCCGTCGTCGAGGTTGAGCCCGTTGTGCTTCGCCTTCTCCACGACGAGGTCGCGCAGTTCCACCCAGGCGGCGGCGGACAGGTGGATCCCGACGTTGCCGCCGGAGAAGACGGGCGGTTTCTTCGGGTCGGCGCCGGCGATGACGATCGGCCGGTTCTTCTTCCCGGTGAGGCCCTTTGCGGAGACGCCGCCGGAGTACGTGCCGGGCGCGATGAGGATGACGGAGCCGGGCTTCGCCGCCGCGAGGGCCCGGCGGAGGCCGGCGTCGTCCTTGACGCGAACGGGGCCGGCGGCGACGGTCGCGGGAATCACCAGCAGCGCCAGGGCGAAAAGAGCGATCGTCTTCACGGGGTTCAGTCCCACAGGAGCGACCAGAAGCCCCAGAGCGAGCCCTGGATCTTGCCCTTCCGGCGGGCCTCTTTCATCGCAGTTCGTTGTTTGCGGCGGCCGCTGCGCCGGGTGGCCGAGACGATCTTTCCGAGTTCGCCGGAATCGAGCCAGATGCCGTGCTCGGCGCAGACATCGATCGAGACCTGGTCTTTCCGCTCGATGTGCATCCGGTTTCCGCAGACCGGGCAGGGCCGGTCGCCTTCGGTTCTCTCGTCGATCCAGACTTCGTCGCTCACGTGTGCTCCTTCCCGAGTGCAGTCGAAATGGGGTCAGAACGAGTTGCATCCCGCGTACGTGCAGCCTCGCTCGCTTGCTCAGCCAGGGCGCATCTGCACTGTGTTCACACCCCGGGCAGTCTATTCGGTTACGGGCCCGGCGGGGAGTCCATGCGGTGCCTTTGCCCGGTATGCTGGTGCGCATGGGGCAGGAGGCGTTTCAGATCGGCGTCCACCGGGTCCCGCGAACGCCGTGGGTCTCACCGAAGGTCCGAGTCGCGGACTCTCCGGGACGAGGCACGTGACACCGGTCTCCCGCTGCGTCCGGACCGAGCCTGCCGTGCGAAGGACTGGGCGGGTTGGCCCGACTGGCTCGGGCTTGATCCCGGCTCCTGACCGATCCGCCGATCAGCGGTCGGGCCAGGACTTCAGGAGTTCCGTCGGATGCCACTCGCCGGCTCCCCCGTCGCCATCGAGGAGACACTCCTCTTCCAGCCCCGCGAGTT
>JBDLIY010000080.1:0-11951 GCA_039714635.1 Planctomycetota bacterium | reverse complement strand
GCGAAGCCCGCGAGGAGCAGCAGCGCACCCAGAACCGACGACCCCGTCTCCAGCAGATCCAAGCCCGCCTCCGCAAACCGCCCGACCGTCGGGCACTCCACCCCGAGCCCCGGGAATCCCTTCATCGGGCTCAGGGCGGAGCTTATTACTTCTTCACGAACGATCCCGGAGGATTTCAGCCTTGCGACGAGAGAAGGACTGCCTCCCGTGCGTCCTGGACGACCTTCACGGGGCCATCGACCTGCTCGGCCTCGAGCCCGGCGCGCGGCGGGAGGTCCTCGACTCCGCGAACCGATTCCTCGATGAGACCTGGCCGCAGGACAGGGAGCCGTCCTTCTATATCACCGGCGTCCACCGGATCCTGAAGCGGATCACCGGGATCGAGATGCCGTTCCGCGAGCTCCGCGAGGCCTGCAACCGCGTCGGGGGCGAGATCGCCGCCGGCCTCGAGCCGGAGATCGCGGCCCTGCCGCCGGACGAGCGCTTCCGGATGCTCTGCCTCTGGGCCGTCGCCGGGAACCACCTCGACTTCCGCACCGTCGGGACGGGGTACGGCTTCGGGGCCGAAGAGATCCGCGGGATGCTCGAGGAGAAGGTCGCCGAGGGCTTCGCGATCGACGACGTGGAGCGGATCCGCGGGATCCTCGAGGGCGCGGGGGAAATCCTCTACGTGCCGGACAACGTGGGGGAGATCGCTTTCGACCGGCTGCTCGTGCTGCATCTGCGCGAGCGGGGCTCCCGGGTGACGGTGCCCTACCGCGGCGGGCCGATCACGAGCGACGCGATGCTTTGCGACTTCGAGGCGGTGGGCCTCGACACCGCGGCCGACCGCGTGATCCGTGCGGGGCCGGACACCCTCGGCGTCGACTTCGGGGAGATGACGGACGAGATGCGCGCGGCGGTGGATTCGGCGGACGCGATCCTCACGAAGGGCCAGGCGAACTTCTACGTCTTCCACGAGCACCGGGACGGAATCCCGGGGCCGATCTGCTCGCTCCTGACGACGAAGTGCGACATCGTGTCGAACGAACTGGGGCGCGAGGGTAAGATCAACGTCGCCACGGTGTTGTGGCCGGGGGCGTCGGCTTGAAGATCCCGAACATCATCACGATCGTCCGCATCCTGCTCGCGCCGGTCTTCGTGCTCTGCTTCTCCGTGGATGCCGCGTGGGGCAAGCCCGCGGCCCTCGGGATCGCCATCGCGTTCGAAGTCACCGACCTCGCGGACGGGATCATCGCGCGCCGGTTCGGCATGGTCTCCGACCTCGGGAAGTTCCTCGATCCCGCGGCCGACTCGATCTCGCGGTTCACGATCTTCCTCTGCTTCGCCTGGGGCGGCTACGCGTCCGTCTGGGCGGTGGCGATCCTCTTCTGGCGGGACAGCCTGGTGGCGATGCTGAGGATCATGGGCGCGACGAACGACGTGATCATCAGTGCCCGGTGGTCCGGCAAGATCAAGGCGTGGGTGCAGGGCACGGCCGCCATCTCGATCCTCTGCTGGATCGTGTGGCCGGGGATCTTCGGGGTGGGAGAGGAGAACGTCCCGACCGTGGCCCACATCCTGATGTGGATCACCGCCGGCTACACGCTGTACAGCCTCTTCGACTACTTCTGGGGCAACCGGAAGGTCCTCGCCGCCCTCGATCGATAGAAGAAGGGCCGGCCCCCGGGGACCGGCCCTCCATCCGCGTCTCCCGAACTCCGTCTCGCCTAGAAACGGAAGACGAGCGACAGCAGGACCTTGATGTCGTGCCGCTCGACGCCGTTGGCGGGGTTGGAGTTGTAGTCCCAGATGAACGACAGCTTGCCCGTGAGCTTGTCGCCGAGGGGCGAGGAGAACTCCGTCACCCAGTGCGACCGGTACTCCGGCGTGTGCGTCAGGTTCGGCATGACCTGGATCAGCTGGGTGTAGAGCAGGTCGTCCGTGAGCTTCCAGTCGCTCCAGAGCGTGAAGATCCACTCGAGGACCCACTCGTCGTCCGGGCGGTTCCAGTTCCAGTAGTCGAGGTACGTGGGGGCCGGGGCGGTCTCGACCTTGATCGTCCGGACTTCGGTCTTCTCCAGCCACGTTCCGACGCCTCCGTAGAACTGGGCGCGGAGGTCGAGGTTCTCGAACTCGTCGCGTTCGAGGTTGAGGCCGGCAAAGGCGTACCAATCGTCCTCACCGAACTTCCAGTCGTGCCGGAGTCCGATGATCGCCTCGTTCCCGCTCCGGATGCCGCGGTCCTCGGAGTAGATGTAGGAGGCCATCGCGGACGCGATCGTGTCCGCAGTCTCCCGCTTGGCGTTGAACCGGAGCGCCGCGCCCCTTGTCTCCGTGTTTCCCGTCGTGTAGTAGGCCCCGAGGTCGAGCTGGATCTCCCACTCGGGCGCGTTTTTCGTCTCCTCGGCCAGGACCTCGATCGCCGAGTCGAGGTTCTCCTCCTCGGCGAAGACCGGCGTCGTGAGCGCCAGGCCGAGCACGGCGAGGATGCAAAGCGTTCGCTTCATGGTCGTCTCCCTTTGATTCCGTTCCAAGTCCGGCATTCTCGACATCCGTGTCGGGAATCCAAGGAGTCCCCGGGGCGGCCGGCGCTTCGTTCTTGGAACGTGACCCGGGACCGGTACGCTTGGCCGCTCCAAAGGAGGCCCGACGTGAGAATCCTGACCGTACTGTTCGCCCTGCTCGTCGCCGTCGTCCCGGTGACGGCGGAAGACGAGAAGGCGCCCGCTCCCCCCCGGAAGCCGGACAAGCCGGAGAAGGTCGAGAAGGCCGAGCCCGAGGTCCATGAGACCGCGTCGGGGATCAGGTACTGGATCCTCAAGCCCGGCAAGGGCGCGCGTCCGCGGCCCGGGGACGAGGTGAGCGTCCATTACGCGGGGCGGCTGAAGAGCGGCGTGCAGTTCGACTCCTCGTACGTCCGCGGAACGCCGTTCACGTTCATGCTGGGGACGGGCGGGGTGATCGCGGGCTGGGACGAGGGCGTGGCGCTCATGAACGTGGGGGCGAAGTACCGCTTCCACATCCCCGCGAAGCTGGCCTACGGTGCGAACCCTCCGCGCGGCTCCGCGATCTCGCCGAACTCCGACCTGATCTTCGAGATCGAGCTCCTCGCGATCAAGGAGGGCACGCCGCTTCCGGAGTTCCGGAAGGGGAACCCCGAGAAGCAGCAGAAGACGGAGTCCGGTCTCGTCTGGGAGGTCCTGAAGGAGGGCAAGGGCGAGCTGCCCCGGAAGGACCAGGGCGTGCGGATGCGGTTCGCGGTCTGGAGCAAGGACGGGAAGTACTCGGTCTCGACGGAGGGCACGCCGACCGCGGGCATCCCCATCAAGCTCTACCTGTGCGGCCTCAGGGACGAGGCCGTGCTTGCCTCCTTCAAACTCCCGTTCATCCGGGAGGCGGCGGCCATGATGCGGCCGGGGACGGTCCTCCGCCTCGAGGTCCCGGCGGCGCTCGCCTTCGGGAACAAGCAGGCCCCTCTTCCGAACATCGAGCCGGGCGCGGTGTCGGTCTGGGAAGTGGAGATGCTCACGGTCCAGGACGTGCCGAAGTTCCGCAAGCTCGACGAGGCGAAGACGAAGACGACGGCCAGCGGCCTGCAGTACGAGGTCGTCCGTGCCGGCGAGGGGACGCGGAAGCCGACGACGGCGAACACGGTGGAGGTCCGCTACTCGGGCTGGACGACGGACGGGAAGATGTTCGACTCCTCCCACGCCCGCGGCGACACCGCGACCTTCGGACTGCGCCGTGTCATCCGGGGCTGGACGGAGGGCCTGCCGCTGATGAACGAGGGCGGTATCTACCTCTTCCGCATCCCGTGGAACCTCGCGTACGGCGAGCGCGGTTCGCCGCCGGCGATCGGCCCGAAGGCCGACCTGATCTTCCTGGTGGAGCTGGTCCGGGTGGTCAAGTAGCGCGTCTCCTCCATACGGTGTCAGGGCAAAACGCGCACGCTGCGAATCAGATGGGATCAGACCCCGCGGGGTCTGACCCCAGAAGCGCCCGCCACGCCGAACTGTCGAAGTCCAGGTCGCGGTTCGCGAACCACAGGCCGTAGCGGGTGGGGTCCGCGATCGGCTCGTCCCGGCCCAGCGCCTTCGTCGCCACGTCCACCGCGAGCGCCAGCGCCTCGCCGACCCAGAACGGCAGCGTGATCGAACGGTAGCGCTTCCCCGGCCGGTGCGCCGCGAGCAGGCCGCGATAGAAGTCGTCCGCCGACGTCCGTTCGTCGTCGAGGACGTGGATCGCGCGGCCCGCCGCCTCCGGGTGCGTTGCCCCCAAAAAGACCGCCCGCGCCACCTCCGCCACGTCCGCCAGCGGCCAGCGGTTTGCGCCCCGCCACCGGCCGAAGTGCACCGCGACCGGCAGCGCGTCGAGGAAGGCGAGCACGCGGGGTGTGATCGTCGTGTCGTCCGGACCGGTCACCGTCGCGGGCCTCACGATCGCGTACCGCTCGGGAGGCAGGCCCCGTCGCACCACGCGCTCCGCCTCGATCTTCGTCTCCGGGTAGGGATTGCGGATCGTCATCCGCAGCGGGAGCTCCGCTTCCCTCCCGCCGCAGAAGTCCCGGAGCCCGTAGACGTCCGTCGTCGAGACGTGGACGAGGCGGTCCACCCCGAGCTCCTTCGTCAGCGCGACCATCGCGGCCGTGGAGTCGACGTTGTCCCGGACGAACGCCTCCCGGGGTCCGCAGTCGGAGGCGCGGCCGGCGCAGTGGGCGATCGCGTCGATCCGCTCCCCGGAGAGGGTGCGGCGCAGGCCCGGGAGGTCCGCGGCGTCGCCCCGGACCACCGTCGCCCGGTCGTCCTCCACGAGCCGGTCGAGGCGGGCGGAGGTCCGCCGGCGCGCGAGGGCGACGACGTGCCACCCTCGGCCGGCGAACTCCTCCGCCACGGTCCCGCCGATGAAACCGGCCGCGCCGGTCACGAAGACACGTTTCATCTACTCGATGATCCCGTGCTTCTTCCCGAGCCGCTCGAACGCCTCGAGGACCTCGTCGAGCTCCTTCCGCGTGTGCTGCGCCATCACGTTCACACGGATCCGCGGCCGGTTCTTCGGCACGGCCGGGAACGCCACGTAGTTCGCGAAGATCCCCTCCGCGAACAGGTCGCGGAGCATCCCCTTCACGGCCGCCTCGTCGCGCCCGATGATGGGGATGATCGCCGACGCCGACTTCCCCGTGTTGAAGCCCAGCGCGTCGAGCTCGCCGCGGAGGTACTGGATGTTCCGCCAGAGGGCGCGGTGCAGCGTCGGGTCGTTCGCCAGGATGTCGAAGACTTCGAGCAGCCCCGCGATGACGGGCGCCGGGATCGACGTGGAGAAGAAGTAGGGCCGCGCGAAGTAGCGCAGGTAGTCGATCAGCTCGCGCGAGCCCGCCGCGTAGCCGCCGATCCCCCCCGGCGCCTTCGACAGCGTGCCCATCACGACGTCGATCTCCCCCTCGACCCCGCACTTCTCGGCGGTGCCGCGGCCCGTGGGGCCGACGACGCCGACGGCGTGGGCTTCGTCGATCATCACCCGCGCCCCGTACTTCCGGGCCAGCGGGACGATCTCGTCGAGCTTCGCCGTCTCGCCCTCCATCGAGAACACGCCGTCCGTGATGACGAGGGTGCCGTGGTCCGGCCCCGTCGCGCGCTTCAGCGCCCGCTCGAGGTGACGCATGCGCCCGTGGGCGAACGTGTGCAGGGCCGCCCCGGACTGGATGCACCCGTCGAAGATCGACGCGTGGTTGAACAGGTCGTTCACCACCGCATCCCCTTTTCTCAGCAACGCGGTGATGATGCCCACGTTGGCCGCGTAGCCGGTGGGGAAGAGGATCGCGTCCTCGACGCGATAGAACGCGGCGATCCGCCGCTCCAGCTCCACGTGCAGGTCCGTCGTCCCCGCGTAGAGGGAGACGGCCCCGGTGCCGAAGCCGTACTGCCGGGCGGCGTCGCGGCTCGCCTCGACCACGCGGGGGTGCGTCGAGAGGCCGAGGAACGAGTTGCTCCCCAGCATGATCACTTCCCGCACGCGCCCGTCCTCCGGGTCGCGCACGAGGGCCCGGCCGCCGTCCGCCGCGAGGATCGGCCGCCGGAAGAAGTGGTTGCCGTCCGCGGCCTCCTGGGCCAGGGCCGCCTGGAATCCCCGGGCCTTGTCGAACAGGTCCGCACCGCCCGGGTCGTAGAAATCGCCCCATTCGAGGCGCGCTTTCTTCGTTGCTTCGCTCGCCACGATCATCGTTTCACTCCTTCGGTTTCTGTCTTCTCCCGTTGTGCTTTTCGGTGACAGGTCACGGGACGAGGCGTGTCGCAGAGGACCGCGCACTCGTTGCAGTTCACGCACCGCGACCTGGCGGAACGACGCGCATGGAATCGTTCCACCAGGTCCGGTTCGGCGATCAGGGGGCGGCAGAGGGCCACGGCGTCGGCGTCGCCGGACGCGACCACGTCCTCCATGGTCTCGAGGCTCCGCAGTCCGCCGACGAGGATCAGGGGCACGTCCGTCCGCGCGCGGATCGCCCGCGCCCACTCGCGGTTGTAGGCTTCCGCGAACGGGCGCAGCCGCTTCTCCATCCGCCGCCAGCCGGTCTTCTTCCACAGGGAGAGCTGCCACCGGGGGCGGCGGTTGAACAGCGGGTTCGTCTCGAGCGCCAGGTCCACCGGCCGGCTCCCGCGGAAGATGTTGAACGCGAGGTCCATCGTGCCGTGGGTGACCTCGACCGCGTCGACGCCGGCGCCGCGGAGTTCCTCCGAGTACGCCGCCGCGAGCTCCGGCGTCATGCCGCCGGGATCCTCGTCGGCCCCCGAGAGCTTCACGAGAACGGGGAAGCCGTCGCCGCTCCGCTCCTTCACCGCCGCGACGATCTCCCGGAGGAACGCGCCCCGGTCCCGCCCCCAGCGGTCCTTCCGGCGGTTGGTGGCGGGGGAGAGGAACTGGTGGACGAGGTAACCGTGGGCCGCGTGGATCTGCACGCCGTCGAGGCCGGCCCGGCGGGCGCGGTCCGCGGCGTCGGCGAACCGGCCGATCACCTTCGTGACGTCGCGGTCTTCCATGACGCGCGGGCGGGTGCGGAAGTAGGGCGACGCGCCCCGCGACGGCGCGATCACGTCGCCGGCGGCGCTCGAAGCCAGGGTCTGTCGCCCCGTGTGCGCAATCTGCATGAAGAGGAGGCAGGAGCTGCACGCTTCCTTCGTCGCACCTGCGACGCCCGCCCACGCATCGATAAGAGAATCCCGGTCGATGCCGCACTGGCGCGGCTGCATCGACCGGCCCGACCGGCTCACGTACGCGAAGCCGGTGACGATCGTCCCCACGCGGTTTCTCGCGAGGTTCGCGTAGAGACGGCCGAGCTCCGGCCGCGGCGTGCCGTCGGGCTCCGCGAGGCCCTCGTACGTCGCCGACCGGACGAACCGGTTCGGCAACGTGACGTTCTCGAGTGGCAGCGGGTGGAAGAGGGTCATGGCCGGCCTCCGAACAGGGAGACGGCGAGCTCCGCGACTTCCTCCCGGTAGCCGCCGCCCGGCGCGCGCGGATCCGGCAGGGGCGGCTGGGCGCGCAGGCGGCCGTCGGCGTCGCGCCAGTGGACGCCGGTCCGGGCCAGGCGCGTGAACGTTCCGACGGGCCGGAGGGAGCCCGCGTCCGGAACCTCCGTGGCGGGGACGAGCGCGAGCAGTTCGTATTCCCCGGCCGAGCCGAGGAGGAAGGCTTCCGGCGGCAGGTCGATCTCCGTCGCGGCCTCCGCCACGCCCGCCTCGTAGTGGATGGCCCCGCGGTCGATCGTGAGGGAGAGGTCCGGCGTCAGATCGGCCATCGTGGCCAGGGCGTTCGCCAGCCCGTCGCTCGTGTCGATGCAGGCGGCGCCCGCGTTGCGGAGCGCCCGGGCCTCCTCGAGGCGGCACTCGAAGTGAGGCGTCGCGCCGGTGACCGCCGCGAGGTTTCCGTCCCCGAAGCGGCCGGTGGCGACGATCACTCCCTCGTCGACGGCGGGGATCCGGCGCATGGGCTTTCCCCGGACGGCGCCCAGGGCGAAACCGGTGAAGCGCCACGCGTCGCCGGTTCCGAAGTCGCCGCCGACCAGTTCGGCGCCGGTCTCGTCGAGGGCTTCCTTCAGGCCGTCCGCGAACGCCCCGACCCATGCCTCGTCCGCCCGGTCGTCGACGACGAGGGCGTCGAGGAAGACGCGCGGCTCCGCGCCCACCGCCAGCAGGTCGCTGACCACGGCCACCGCGAGGTTCCTCCCCAGGGGCCACGGTTCGGCCGCGGAGAGGCCGTCCTCGGCGGAGAACTCGTCCACGGTGATCGCCAGGGTCGTGTCGCCGATGGAGACGATCTCCGCGTCGGACGTGAAGGGCCGGTGGTGCCGCGAGGCGGGCCGCGGGAATCGCTCGAGGATGGCGCGGATGAGGTTCTGTTCTCTCATGGCTGGGCTCCCGGGTGGTTGGAGCCAGTGGACGAACGGATCTCGCCGGGTCTCGACCCGGTCGTGGTCGGCGCGGCCTTCGGAGAGGAGACCCGAAGGGGCTGAGGCAGGACGTACGCACCCCGATCGCGCATGGCTAGGCTCCCCGGAGCCGGACGGCTCGCGGCAGGATCGTGACGACGGCGGGGCAGAAGCCCGCCGGGTCCCCGTCGCACTCGACAGGGCCCGTTTGTGACGAGAAACGGACACGCTTCGCCCCCAGATGAAGGCGGAAGCAGTTCCGCCTGACCGCTGTCCCGTCGTAGAACGCGGGGAGCCGGCGGATCAATCCCAGGCGCGAGACGTTCTCCGTGACGAAGCACCAGAGCTTCCCGTCGTCGACCCCCGCCTCGACGTCGAGTTTCAGGCCGGAAGCGAGGAAGGGGTTCTTGCCGACGGTGACGTTGAGCACGCGCTCCCCGTCCTCCGCCGCGCCGTCGATTTCGATCTGAACCGGCGCCGGCTTCGTCGCGGCGATCGTCGCGAAGGTCGCCGCCAGCGTGCCGGCCCCGTCGCCGAGCCACCGCCGCAGCCGGTTCGCCCGCCGCGCGACACCGGCCCCGAGGCCGACGTTCACGCTGGACGCGAAGTAGACGCGGCGCGGGTTCCCGGCCTCGTCACGGCAGTCCAGCCGGCCGACGTCGATCCGTCGCGTCGCGCCATCCAGCAGGCGATCGATGGCCGCGGCGGGATCCGTCGGCAGGTCGTGGAACCGGCAGAAGTCGGGGCTCGTGCCGGCGTAGAGCACGCCGAGGTCGGCGTCCGCGGGCCGGCCGTCCGCGTCGAAGAAGCCCCGGAGGACGCGGTTGATCGTTCCGTCGCCGCCGACGGCCACGACCGTCTCCGCGCCGTCCCCGATCGCCCGCCGCGCGAGGCGCTCCGCGTCCGCGAGGCAGGAGGTGGCGGCGGAGTCGAACCGGACGCCGCGCTCCTCGAGGAGTCTCTCGTATTCCGCGGCGATCCGCCGCCCGCGGCGGTTTCGTGATCCGGGATTGGTGACGAGGAAGAGGTTCATCGCTCGTCCTCGCCGTAGATCCCGAGCTGACGGTAGAGGGGCGTCTCGGCGCCGCGGTCCCAGCTCTCCACGAGCTCCTTCGTGTGCTCCCAGGGCACCGGCGTCCGGGTGAGGCCCTTCTCGCGGATGATGCCGTCGATCGCCTCCGCCTGGGTCACGCAGAGCCAGTCCGTGCGCGGCGTCGCGAAGTGCCGGCGCATCCGCTCGAGGATCGCCGGGAATCCCTCCTCGGCGACGTTGCCGAATGAGAGGTTCAGGAACTCGCAGGGCTGGACCTCGCCGTCGGCGCCGACGTAGAAGCGGTCCACCGCGCCGGCCGTGCAGCCGTAGTGGTCCGCCTGCTCCTCGAAGACCTGGGCGGAGACGGCGGGACTTCCCGGCCGCCGGTTCATCTCCACGTGCAGATCCTTCAGCCGCTGCATCGGCGTCTCGCCGTGGTAGACGTCGTCGGTCTCGCCGAGCCAGCCGCCCGCCCGCTTGCCGTGGATGACCTGTACGAAGTCGCAGTCGAGCGTGCGGCCCAGGTCGAAGATCCGCTCCACGCCGCCGTTCGCCACCGTCTCCGGCGTGGGGCAGCAGTTGACGACGGTGAACGCGCCGCGGCGGCCGAACTCGACGAGGGCGTCGCACGCGACGTCGAACGAGCCGGGGACGCCGGTGAACGCGTCGTGGACCGCCGCGTCCGGGGAGTGGATCGAGACCATCACCCCGGCGAGGCCGGCGGCCATCAGCCCGTCCGCCTTCTCCGGCGTCAGCTTCGCGCCGGTGGTGTTCATCCAGATCTCGGCGCGCTCGTCGAGGGCCTCCGCCAGCTGAATCATCCGATCCGTGCGCAGCAGCGGCTCGCCGCCCTCGATGTCGAAGAGACTGACCCCCGCGTCCTGCATGGCCCGCGCGGTGGCGACGACCGTATCGATCGGGAGGTCCTTCCCCCGGTCCTTCGCCTGGTAGCAGTGCGGGCACTTGTAGCCGCAGGCGCGGGTCATGGAGAGCACGACGGTGACCGGCCCCGGGTCGGGACGGCGGAGCTTTCCGAGCGCGTGCCAGAAGGCCGGCGTCGGGTAGGCCGGGAAGTAGAGGTGGAGCTTCATCCGGCCGTTCCGGACGGCCACCTTCGAGTGTCGGAGCGTCCGGAGGAACAGGTACGCGCGGCGCAGGTAGCCGGGCAGCCGCCAGGGCGCCATGCGGAAGGTCAGCGCCTCGAGAAGCGCGCGTCCCGCGACGTGGAGCGCGATGCGCAGGTGGAGCACGCGCTGCCGGAACCCGTGACGGAAATTGTGATCGGTGACCATGGCTCAGGCCTTCGGATCCCGATGCAGGTCGAACAGGAAGCCGATGAACACGTACGCGACGACGTAGAGGTAGAGCGCGAGTTCGGGGTTGAAGAGGGCGATCAGCATCACCTGCCCGCAGACGCACGCGCGGAAGTTCGTCACGAGCGAGTAGTAGGCCCGCGGCCCGGTGGGGTAGCGGTAGTAGAGCCAGCCCGTCCAGACCTGGAGGAACAGCGTGATCGCGAAGAGGAACAGGAACGTCTGGTTCACCGACTCCCACTCGATCCAGCCCGTGGCGATCGCCAGCCAGAGCACGATCGACGGCAGGAAGCTCGAGACGATCGCGGTCTTCCGCGAGCGCTGGATCCCCTGCATCACGACGGCGGTGATCTTCCCCGCGGCGCGGTCGCCGGTGTAGTCCTTGAAGTACGTGTAGTAGGTCATCAGGCCGTTCATCAGCGCGACGATTCCCACGACGCTCCAGCGCGCGGGGGTGAAGACGACCTCGAGGTTCGGCGTCGAGGCCAGGTAGCCGTAGGCGGTGCACATGGCGATCATCACCCCGAACACGACGTTGCCGAGGACGGGGACGCCCTTGGCGTACTCGTAGACGACGTTCAGAAGTGTCCCGGCCACGAGGGGGACGAGCGCCCAGGGGGCGATGAGGAGCGTGATCACGACCGAGACGAGGTGGAGGGCGCCGGACAGTGCGAGAGCCCACCCCGGGTTCAGTTCGCCGGTCACCATCGGGCGGTGGGGGGCGTTGATCCGGTCCTCCTTCCGCCCGAGGAAGTCGTTGACGATCTGGTTCGTGCCCCACGCCAGGAAGAGGATGACGAGGATCACCGCGGAGCGCTCGACGGAGACGCTCTCCGGGTAGAGGAAGCGCGCGAACGCGACGCCGATCCAGCCCGCGATCCCCGTGATGAACGAGTAGTAGGGCCGCATCGACCAGACGTAGGCGCGCAGGAACGTGGCGGTCGTCGCCATGGCTGACCTCTCAGGAAAGGAACTTCACGAGTCCCTCCCGGACCTTCCGGGTGAGCTCTATCAACTGGAACTGCTCGTCCTTGCTGAGTCCGGACATGGCGGCCCGGACCTTCTCCAGGTAGGCCTTGCCCGCCGCCTCGGCGAGGCGCTTTCCCTTGGGCGTCAGCACGACGTGCTTGCTGCGCCGGTCGCCCTCGACGGGCACGCGCACGACGAGGCCCGCCGCCTGCATGGAGTCGATGAGCCCGGTGAC
>JBDLIY010000079.1:0-12012 GCA_039714635.1 Planctomycetota bacterium | reverse complement strand
CGGTGGCGCTGCAGGTCCCGGAACGCGCCGTAGTCAGAAAGGATGTCGAAGCGGTAGACCGTCCGCTCGAACGCCCGGCCGGGGCGGTGGCGGCGGTTCTTCCGGTCGCCGACGTACGCCGCGAGGACGTCCTCCCGGTCCTGCACCTTCATCTCCCGGACGCGCTCGCGCAACCGCAGGTCCGACAGGCACGAGACGCCGTAGAGGGCCGCCGCGATCACCTTCTCCTCGCCGTCCGGATCGAAGTCGGTGAGCTGCACCTCCGGCTCGCGCACCGGGCGCTCGCCGCCGAGGAGCATCTCCGCGACCCGCGCCGTGGCGTCCCGCGTTCCGCGGAAGTACTCGCTCCACACGACGCCGCGATCCTCCCGGTCCACCCGCGTCACGAACGACGGGATGACCTTCCGGATCTCCGCGAGCATGAGGCCGGCGATCTCGCGGGCCTCGGCGAGCGGGCTCGCCCGCATCCGGAGGAGCAGCGCCTCGTACGCCTGGCCGGTCCCGTAGATGCCCAGGTTCGACTTCGTCGCCGCCGGGAGCAGGCCGCGGACCGTGTCGAGCGCCTTCGCGCGGATCGTCCGCTTGTGGACACCGGGCGCCTCGCCTTCGGCCTTCGGGAACCGCCCGGCGAACCACGCCTGCATCCGCTCGAGCAGGTCGGCGTAGGTCGCGAACGCCCGGTCGAGCGCCTCGCGGTAGCGCGCGGCGAGGTCCGGGTGCGCGTCGAGTTCGGTCGGCACGAGGTACTTCCACCGCCCGCCCGGTTTCTGGGTGTAGGGCACGTAGCGGGTCGACTGCTCGAGATAGGCCATCAGGCGGCCCCACTCGAGGATCTTCGTCAGGACGTTGCTGACGCCCTCGGTGGCGAGATGGACGCCGCCGAGCTGGGCGACGGAGTCGTCGCCGTACTCGAGGAAGACCTTTTCGTAGAGCTGCTCCGCGCGCTCCTCGCCGACGGTGGACGGGCCGGCGGCGTCGTCGACCTGGTCGAGGAACTCGTCGAGAAAGAGCCGCCGGAGGGACTTGGCCGACCGGGAGTAGCGGGCGAAGAGCGCGCCCTTCACCACCTCCGGCATGTTGACGAGGGCGAAGACGGGGCCGGTCGTGTTCGTGAAGTACGGCGCGAGGGCCGCCCGCTCCTGTTCGGTGAACGTCTCGAACGGTTCCACGCCTCAGCTCCGGGGCGCGCCGCGCTTGTGGTGGGGGCAGATGCCGCGCTCGCTGCCGCGGATGAACTCCACCAGGTGCCTGACGTACTTCGAGTCCCGGTAGGCGGCCTCGATGCGCGCGAGGGCCTGCTCGAGGCGGAGTCCCTTCCGGTAGAGGATCTTGTAGGCGCCGCGGATCTCCTGGCGCTCCTGCTTCTCCAGCCCGGCGCGCTGCAGGCCCACGATGTTCAGGCCGTAGACCATGGAGTCGCCCTTCACGAGGAAGAAGGGCGGCGGATCGCGGCTGACGCGGGCCAGGCCGGCGACCATCGCGAGGGAGCCGATCCGGCAGAACTGGTGGACGGCCACGTTGCCCGAGATGAAGGCGTAGTCCTCCACCAGGATGTGGCCCGCGAGCAGCGAGCCGCCGGCCAGGATCACCCGGTTTCCGAGCTTGCAGTCGTGGGCGATGTGGGCCGTGGCCATGATCAGGCAGTCGTCGCCGATCCGCGTCTCGGTGCCGTCGCGGTAGCCGCGGTGGACGGTGCAGTACTCGCGGAAGGAGTTCCGGTCGCCGACGACGACGCGGGACTTCTCCTCGCCGGTGGTGGAGATGTCCTGGGGCGCGTGACCGACGACGGCCCCGGGGTGGAAGACGTTCTCCTCCCCGACGACCGTGTCCCGCCCGATGAAGGCGTGGGCCATGACACGACTGCCCCGCCCGAGCGTGACGCCGGACTCGATGACGACGAAGGGACCGATCTCGACGTCGTCCGCCAGCTCGGCGGAGGGATCGATGACGGCGCTTTCATGAATCTGCTTGCCCATACCCGGGGACAGGCTACCCGATGCCGTGGACCGTTTCGATCACTTCCCCGAGCGGAGGAACTCGAGGAACGCGGAGCGGCTCGGCAGGTACCCCGATGTGGCGAGCACCTCTCCCTCGGGAGAGAAGATGACGTAGAAGGGGTTGGCCACGGTGTCGTACGTCTCGTACCGCAGGTCGTTGTTGGCGCGGGAGAGTTCGACGGACGTGTGAAACTCCGCGCCGGCCTCCTCGGTCGGGATGTCCGTGTAGAGGTCGGCGAGCACCATGTCGTCGAACTCGGCCATCACATCCGGGTCGAGGAACAGCCCGCCCTCCATCGTCCGGCAGTTCGTGCAGAAGATCCCGGTGAAGTTGAAGAGAACGCGCTTCCCGTGCTGACTACCGAGCTCGAGGGCGCGCTCGTGGTCCGTCGTCCACCAGTTTCCTCCGTAGACGGCGTGGAACTCCTCGTCCGCCCAGGCCGGCTTCGCCCGCTCGACCGGGCCGCCCGCGCCGCCGGCCATGCGCTGGGGCGCCGGGGGCAGGAGGCCCTTCATCCAGGCCGGGAGGTCCAGCGTGCCCATCAGCCCCGCGAACATGAAGAGCGCGGCCGCGAAGAAGAGGATCGCGAAGACGCCCCGGGGCACGCCGATCCGCTCGAGGATCGGGTCCTTGGGCAGGACCACCTTGCCGAGGAGGTACAGGCCGGCCACGGCCGTCGTCGCGATCCAGAGGGAGAGGATCACGCCGTAGCCGCCGAGCCCGGTGCCGAGGGAGAGGTCCAGCTTCCAGAGGTAGTAGCCGGCGAAGCAGATCTCGAAGAAGCCGAGCATCACCTTGAGGGTGTTCATCCAGCCGCCGCCCCGCGGCATCGCCGAGATCAGCATCGGGAAGAGCGCCAGCAGGAAGAACGGCAGCGCGAAGCCCACGGAGTAGGCGAACATCTGCGTCGAGGCCGCTCCGAGGTCCGTCGCGCCGGCCAGGACCGGGCCGATGACACCGACCGTGCAGGAGAAACTGGCCAGGCTGAAGGCGACTCCCATCGCCACCGGGGCCAGGATCGACGCGCCGCTGCCCGCCGACTGCATCTTTCCGGTCCACGAACTGGGCAGCTGGATGTCGAACATCCCGAGGAGCGACAGGGCGAGGACGACCATCAGCAGGAACAGGAAGAGGTTCAGCCAGAGGCTGTTCGCGAGGGCCTGGATCGCCGGGCCGAGGGCGATTCCGAGCCCGGTGAACGTGATGAGGATGCCCACGCAGAACAGCATCGCGCGGAAGACCGCCGACGCCCGCGACCCCTCGTGCTTCGTGAAGAAGGCGATCGTCAGGGGGATCAGGGGGTAGACGCAGGGCAGGAGGATCGACCCGAGCCCGCCCAGGAACGCGAGAAAGACGGCCGAGGCCGGCGTCCCGTCGCTACCGGAGGAGTCGTCCGATTCGTCGGGCTCCGGCGCGGGGACGGGCCCCGCCGTCGCGCCCTTCGACTCCGCGACGAGCGTGAGGGTCGCCTTCCCCTCCTGCCAGGCCGGGTCCAGGCACATGCTGGCGTCGCAGGCGGAGTAGGAGAGCTTC
This sequence comes from Planctomycetota bacterium, assembly GCA_039714635.1. GTDB lineage: Bacteria > Planctomycetota > JAJSAM01 > JAJSAM01 > JAJSAM01 > JBDLIY01. The sequence goes on along the minus strand of JBDLIY010000079.1, from coordinate 8,481 downwards.
ACCCCGATCGTCGCCTCGCCGGGCGTAACCTCCTGCGGGAGACGGACCTGGCGCCGGAAGACGACGTCGTCTCCCGTGTGCCACGGGACGTCCGTCGGCGGGTCGAGGGATTCGTCGTGGTGGGTCGTCGTCTTCGGCTCGATCCATTCGCCCTCGGCCGTGAAGCCATCGGGCAGCGTCACCTCGATCGTGGTCGAGTTGACGAACCTGTGGACCCTCTTCATGCCGTAGATGTGCCACGGCGGCTCGATCCGGACCTTGACGAGCACGGTGACGACGTCGCCGGGGCCGGCCTCGGCGGGCTCGATGGCGACCTCGAAGCTCACCGGGTCGTCGTCGAACATCTGGGCCGTGGCCGTCGACGTAAGGGCCGTCAGGAGCAGGAAGAACGTCAGGGCGGTTCGCATCGGGCGGTTTCCGGGGTCGATCATGGCAATAGTATAGGTCGCACCGGCCCGGGCCCGAGTTTCACCACTTCCGCGAAGGTTGTCACCCCCTCCCGGTACACTTTGAATCCGGAAAACACCGGCTCCGCGGAGGCCGAATCGGGGGGAATCGGCGCCTCCGGGGCGAAATCGCTCTTTGTCAAAGACGACCTTGACACCCACTACATTTTGGGTTAGATAAGCACCCCGCACCTACATAAGGGGTTGTCGGGCCGGCACACGGCCCCGGCGGCTCCGGTCGCGGGCCCGGGAAAGAGGGCATTTGCCCGCGACGTCGGTCGAACGAAAATCAGACGAAAACAGGCCGGGGCCCCAGTGTCCCGTGCGCCCACGGAAAGAGGGGCAGATGCCGGAAGCCGCGACGAGAGAGGGCCGGGGGGAGAACCAGAACATGCCGAACGCAGCGACGACCTCGAATCAGAACGGGACCGAGGCCGGGAAGGTCTTCGAGGGCGTGAAGAGCCACTTCGACCCGGGCCCGGGCCTCCGGTTCGACCGGTTCTTCACGAAGTCCGGCGCGCACCCGTTCGACGAGGTCGAGTGGGAGCAGCGGACCGCGGCCATCACGAACGACCGCGGCGACATCGTCTTCGAGCAGAAGGACGTCGAGGTGCCGGCGTTCTGGTCCCAGCTCGCGACGAACGTGGTCGTCTCGAAGTACTTCAAGGGCGGGGTCGACCAGCCGGGCCGGGAGACGTCGATCCGGCAACTGATCGGCCGGGTGGTGAAGACCGCGCGCCTGTGGGGCGAGACCGGCGGCTACTTCCAGGACGCGGACTCGGCGGAGACGTTCGAGCAGGAGCTGTCCTGGCTCCTCCTCCACCAGCACGTCTCTTTCAACTCCCCGGTCTGGTTCAACATGGGCGTGGAGCCGGACAAGCGCCCGCAGGTCTCGGCCTGCTTCATCAACTCCGTCACGGACTCCATGACCTCGATCCTCGACCTGGCGAAGACCGAGGGGATGCTGTTCAAGTACGGCTCCGGCACCGGCACGAACTTCTCCACCCTGCGCGGGTCCGAGGAGCGGCTGTCCAGCGGCGGGCAGGCCTCCGGCCCGGTCTCCTTCATGAAGGGCTTCGACGCCTTCGCGAACGTGATCAAGTCCGGCGGGAAGACCCGGCGGGCCGCGAAGATGGTCATCCTGAACATCGACCACCCGGACATCCTCGAGTTCATCCGCAGCAAGGCGATCGAGGAGCGGAAGGCCTGGTCGCTGATCGACTCCGGCTACGACGGCTCGGTGAACGGCGAGGCCTACTCGTCGGTCTACTTCCAGAACGGCAACCACTCCGTGCGCGTCTCCGACGAGTTCATGCGGGCGGTGGTGGAGGACGGGGAGTGGGCGACGATCAAGCGCACGAACGGGGAGCCGATGAGCTCCCACCGGGCGCGGGACATGATGCGGGAGATCTCGGACGCCGCCCACCAGTGCGGCGACCCGGGGCTCCAGTTCGACACGACGATCAACGCCTGGCACACGTGCTCCGGGACCGACCGGATCCACGCGTCGAACCCGTGCTCGGAGTACATGTTCCTCAATGACACGGCCTGCAACCTGGCCAGCCTGAACCTGATGCAGTTCCGGGACGACGAGGGGAACTTCGACGTCCGCGGGCTCCGGTCGGCGGTGCGGACCGTGTTCACGGCGCAGGAGATCTTCGTCGACAACGCGTCCTACCCGACGCAGGAGATCGCCTACAACAGCCACCTGTTCCGCCCGATCGGGCTCGGCTACGCGAACCTGGGCGCCCTGCTGATGTCCCGCGGGCTGGCCTACGACTCCGACGCCGGGCGCGCCTACGCGGCCGCGGTCACGGCGAACATGTGCGGCGAGGCCTACCGGACCTCGTCGGAGATCGCGAAGCTCCACGGCGGCGCCTTCCCGCGCTACGAGGAGAACGCCGACCCCTTCCTCAAGGTCATGATGAAGCACCGGGCCGCGGTGGAGGGGATCGACAGCAACCTCGTGCCGGACTACATGGTCGACTCGGCGCGGCAGGTCTGGGACGAGGCCGTCGACACGGGCCGGGCCCACGGCTACCGCAACGCCCAGGCGACGGTGCTCGCGCCCACCGGGACGATCGCGTTCATGATGGACTGCGACACGACGGGCGTGGAGCCGGACATCGCGCTGGTGAAGTACAAGAAGCTCGTCGGCGGCGGGATCCTGAAGATCGTCAACCAGACGGTGCCGGAGGCGCTCGGGCGTCTCGGCTACGAGGCGGACCAGATCGAGGAGATCGTCGGCTGGATCGACGCCGAGGAGACGATCGAGGGCGCCCCGCACCTCCGCGAGGAGCACCTGCCGGTCTTCGACTGCGCGTTCGAGGCGAAGAACGGGTCGCGCTCCATCCATTACATGGGGCACATCCGGATGATGGCGGCGGTCCAGCCGTTCCTCTCCGGGGCGATCAGCAAGACGGTCAACCTGCCGAACAGCGCCACGATCAAGGACATCGAGAAGACCTACATCGAGGGCTGGCGGCTCGGCCTGAAGGCGATCGCGGTCTACCGTGACGGCTCGAAGCGGATCCAGCCCCTCGGCACCTCCAACGAGGAGCGGGCGGAGGGGAAGGTGGAGGAGCGGCAGCCGGTGCGGAAGAAGCTGCCGGACGATCGGTACTCGATGACGCACAAGTTCCGGATCGGGGAGCACAAGGGCTACCTGAACGTCGGCTTCTACGAGAACGGTGGCCCCGGTGAGATCTTCGTCACGATGGCGAAGGAGGGGTCGACGGTCCGCGGTCTGATGGACACGGTGGCGACGCTCGTCTCGATCTGCCTGCAGTACGGCGTGCCGCTGGAGGACCTCGTCCGGAAGTTCGAGTACGTGAAGTTCGAGCCGAACGGCATCACGAACACGGACGGCATCCGGTTCGCCCATTCCATCGTGGACTACATCTTCCGGTGGCTGGGGAAGCGCTTCGTCGACATCTCGGCCGAGAGCCGGGCGGAAGGAGGGGCGCCCGCGCCCACCTTGTTTCCCGAACCGCCCGTCGTGAAGGAAGACAAGCCCCGGGCCAAGGGGAACGGAAACGGAAACGGAGGCTCGGCCGGCACGAACCGTCTGAAGGAGAACGTCGGCTACGACATCCGCATCCAGACCGACGCGCCGGCCTGCGCGGAGTGCGGCAGCATCATGGTCCGCAGCGCGTCCTGCTACAAGTGCCTGAACTGCGGAGCCTCGTCCGGCTGCTCGTAGTCGGGAGCACCGCGTCTCCTCCATACGGAGTCAGGGCAAAACGCGCACTCTCGCGCTGCCCTCGCCCCCGCGCCCGGCCCGCCCGGTCGCGGGGGCTTCTCTTCCCCCGCCTCGCCGGTGTCCGTCCGTCCGTGGTATCCTCCTGCCGGAAGGAGGAGTCATGGGAAACGATGAACTCCGCGCCGAACTCGAGCGCATCTACGGAACCGTCCGCCAGGCGTTCGCCGATTACGAGCTGGACGCCGCCCGGCCGTACCTCGACCTGCCGCCGGACGCGCCGGTGCCGACCCGCGAGGAGTCGGAGATGATGGCGCAGTTCCTGCCGGACCTGGCGACGGCCGCCTTCATGGAACTCCGCACCGAGGGGACCGTCGCGGGCTACTACACGGAGACCGGGTCGGGCGAGTGCGAGGTGACGGTCATCCGGTTCCTCTCGGGGGAGTCAGGCTGGAAGCTCGCCCCGGCCCCGCATTCGATGAGTTCCTACAGCACGGACGATTTCGGTCCGGGCGAGGGGGCGAAGCTGGTCGAGCGCGAGGAGTCGCTGGCACTGGTGCCGGACGGGTTGGTGTAGTCGGCCCCGCCTACTTCGAGCGGTTCCGGTACTTCCCGTGGCAGGAGTCGCAGCGCTCCCTGACCTGGCCGAACGCGGCGTCGGCGCCTTCGCGGGCCTTCTTCTCGCCCGCGGCCAGACGCTCGAGGCGGCTGACCAGCTTGCCGGCGTACTCGGCGGACTTCGTGTTCCAGCGGCGGAAATCGCTCGGGCGCTTCGCCGTCGCGGGCAGCTTCCCGATGCTCTCGAAGGCCTGGCGGAGCCGTTTCGCCTCGTTGACGGCGGAGAGATCCGGGTGCTCCGGATCGACCTTCCACTTGATCTTCTTCAGCGCCTTCAGGTGGTCGAAGGCGCGGGAGGCTTCGATCATCGCCTGCCGGAAGCCGGTGAATTCGTGTTTCGCGGGGAAGTCCCAGGCGAGGGCGGCGACCTCGGCGTCGGAGGGCGCGGCCGCCTTGCCGACATCGCGGTAGAGGCCGCGGTACTTCTCCGAGGTGCCGCACCACTGGCGCATCTCGGAGAGCGCCTGCTGCCGGGGAACTCCATCGAGGACCACGCGACCCCACGCCGCCGCCGCCGGGCCGCGGTGGACGCCGTGGAAGCAGTGGACGTAGAAGGGGCCCGGCAGTTCGCGGAAGACCTTGGCGAGCCGGAGCCGCTCCGACTCCGTGATGCCCCGGTACTGGATCGGGACGTGGACGTAACGCATCCCGAGCTTCTGCGCCGCCGCCGCGTCCGGGGCCTTCCCGTCCACGGAGAGGATCGTTTTCACGCCCATGTCCGCCAGCGCCTTCAGGGCCGCGGCGCCGTCCGGTTCGCTGCCGGAGATGATGCGGTCGCCGAGGCGGAAGACGTTCACGAGGCCGGGGTACGCGCCCGGTTCGGTTTTCGGCAGGCGCTTCTTCGCCGCGAGGTCCCAGGCGGAGCGGCTTTTCGGGATGGGCTCGGAGGGGACCGGGAGCGTCATCGCCGGCGGGCCGTTCGGCGCGACCGCGGGGCCACCGTCACCGGCCGCCGCGTTCGGTTCGCCCGCGCCGGTCGTCGCGCCCGGTTCGCCGCCCGGCTCACCAACCGGAGCTTCGGGCCCGGCCCCCGGCGTGGGCGTGCCGGGCTCCTCGCAGCCGGCGGAGATGAGGGCGATGAGTGAGACGATCAGCAGCGTTCGGAACATGGGGCCCCTCCGGTCGTCGGTTGTTTCCCGGCCGGAGCATAGGGGCTGCCGCCGGGAGGGGCAAGGGACGCGCCGGTCTGGACAGGGCGGGGCCGATCGGTTCAGGTATGGGTTCGCCCCGGAACGAACGGAGGTCGGCATGCGGAACGTGATCGGTTGGGCCCTGGCGGTGGCGCTTCTCGCGGCGTGCGGCGGGTCGGCGGACGAGCCGGTGGTCGGCGGCGGCGGCGGATCCTGGGAGGCCCGGGTCGTCTTCCGGGCGCCGGACAAGATCGGTGGGCTCGACGTCGGGGAACTGATCGCCTCGGATCCGGGAGAGGAGATCGCCTGCGTCCTCCGGAACGGCGAGGCGCACATCGTCCTCCCGTCCGGAAGTGGCTCGGTGACCATCAAGGTGGCGGATGTCGGGGGCGAGATGCTCCAGTGCGCGATCGGCGACGTGGATGCGCGGTATCCCGGGAACGAGATCGTCATCGCGGGGATGAAGTCGGGCACCGAGGAAGACGGCGGTCCCGGGGCCGTGTACGTCCTGTCCCACGTCTCCGAGCACGAGGGCGCCTGGCGCTGTGCGGAGGCCTGGCTCGCGCCGGCGCTCGTCCACGGTGTCACCGTGATGGACATCGACCCGGCCCGGCCCGGGAACGAGATCGTCTGCGTCGGCTTCGACAGCGCGGCGACGATCGTCTACCGGGACGGCGACGGCTGGGCCCACGAGACCGTGGTCGATCTGCCCGGCAAGGGGAAGAGCGTCGCGCCGCTCGGCAGCCAGGCGGTGATCGCCACGGCCCTCGGGACGGTGGGTTTCCTGACGAAGGACGATGACTCCTGGGAGTTCGAGAGCCTGAGGGTCTCCGAGGCCGGCCAGTCGCGCCTCGGCGTCGCTCCGGACGGCCGGATCGTCTCCGCCGGGGACGACGGGGCGCTCCGACTGATCGACGACGGGAAGGTCACGGTGATCCACCGGGAGGCGCAGAAACTCCGCGGCGCCGTCCTCGCGGACCTCGACCCGGCGTCGCCTGGGCTGGAGGCGGCTACGGCGAGCTACCTGATGAAGATCACGGTGTTGACCCCCGACGGGGACGGCTGGCGGCCGGAGGTCGTCTTCACGGACACGGGGAAGTTCCACCACCTGGACGCGGGCGACATCCTGCCGGACTCGCCGGGGATGGAATTGGCGGGGTGCGGCTACTCGAAGAACCTCGTGGTGGTCCGCCGGACGGCGGATTAGCTCAGCCCTTCTTCCTGCGCTGGTAGGGGATCCGCTTCGGCGGGCCGTCGTCGACCTCGAGGATCTCGATCTCGAAGTGGAGTTCCCGGCCGGCGTAGGGGTGGTTCATGTCGACCTTGACGGCGTCGTCCGTGACCTCGAGGACGGTCCCCTGGAACGGCCGGCCCTTGTCCTTGCCTCCGATGCGCGTGCCGGGCTTCAGACGCTCCGGCTGGCGGAAGTCCGTGATCGGCAGGGACTTGACGCGGCTCTCCTCCCGGACGCCGTAGCCGTTTTCCGGGGCGACGTCCACTTCCTTCGTCTCGCCGGGCTTCATGCCGAGCGTGGCGAGTTCGAGCCCGCGGATCACCATCCCGTTGCCGTGGATGAAGGAGACCGGAGGCCGGGTGTGGGAGTCGTCGACGATTTCGCCGTCGACCGAGAGCCGGTAGTGGAACTTCACCGTCATGCCGTTCGCGATCATGGGAAGAGCGTACCGCGGGAGGCCGTCACTCCCCCGTGGTTTCCTTCCGTCCCGGGGAGGGGGGCAGTATCTTCACGCGCCGGAGGAGCACATGGGCCACGACCACCACGAAGTCACCCCGAATCCCGAGTACGACGGCCCCGGCCAGCACTGTCTGCCGCCGGAGGTCAAGAACACGATTTTCGCCGCCATCGTCTTCGGCCTGCTGATGGTCCTCGTCGTCTGGGGCGGCGCGAAGATGGGCTGGCTGCTCTAGCAGGCCAAGCGCTGTCAGGACCGAAGTACCCGCGAACCTGGCATCCCGCTCTCCCGCGCATCCGGCGCCCCTGCTCGTGGTGAATTCGCTCCTGACACCGTTTGGTCAAGATGCGAAGGTGCGCGTTTTGCCCTGACTCCGTATGGAGGAGACGCGGTCAGGCCGGGTTCACCAGGGCGTAGTTCGAGGTGCGCTGTACCGGGCGATAGCCCGCCTCGCGGATCTCGTCCAGGATCGTCATCTCGCTGAGCGCGCCGTGACGGCTGCCCGCCGCCGAGACGACATTCTCCTCCATCATCGTGGAGCCGAAGTCGTTGCAGCCGAACGAGAGCGCCCGCCGCGCGATCTCCCGGCCCTGCGTCGGCCAGGACGCCTGGTGGTTCGCAAAGCAGTCGAGGTAGATCCGCGCCACCGCCACGTTGCGCAAGTACTCCTCGCCATCCGCGCCCAACTCCCAGCCCTGCTTCTCGCCGATCCGACCCCAGGCCGTGTTCTCGCTCTGGAACGTCCAGGAAATGAACGCCGTGAAGCCGTTGCCGTGAGCCTCGAGCGCCCGGTCCTGCCGGTCGCGGAACATCGCGAGGTGGGCGATCCGCTGCTCCACCGTCTCCCCGAAGCCGATCACCATCGTCGCCGACGTCGTGAGACCTAAGCCCTGGGCGATCTCCATCGCCTCGAGCCAGCGCTCCGCCGAAATCTTCTTCCGCGAGATGCGCTTCCGGATCCGGTCGTCGAGGATCTCGGCACCACCGCCCGGGAGCCCGCCCAGGCCGGCCCGCGTGAGCTCCACGAGGACGCGCTCCATGCTCGCGTCCTCGACCCTGGCGATGTGATCGATCTCCGAAGGGGAGAACGCGTCCAGCTGGATCTGCGGGAAACGGCTCGAGAGGTGGGAGAGGAGGTCCGTGTACCAGTCGAGGCCGAGGTCGGGGTGGTGACCGCCCTGCAGCAGGACGCGAGTCCCGCCGACCGCCGCCAGCTCACCGACCTTCGCGGCGATCTCCTCCTTCGACAGGACGTAGCCCTCGTCGTGGCCGAGCGGCCGGTAGAACGCGCAGAAGAGACAGTTCGTCACGCAGAAGTTCGTGTAGTTGACGTTCCGGTCGATCAGAAACGTGACGACTTCGGGGTCCGTGCGCTCGCGACGGAGGAAGTCCGCCGT
>JBDLIY010000078.1:0-12162 GCA_039714635.1 Planctomycetota bacterium | reverse complement strand
ATCCGATGGGAGGCTGTTCCCCATGAAGTCCGTCACCTTGATCTTCTTCGTTCTCGCCGTCGCGATCGCGGTGTCTGCGGTTGCGCTCGCCGCTGAAGAGAAGGCCCGCGTCCCCGTCGAGTTCCCGGCCGGGTGGGCGGGTACCTACAAGGGCGATCTCGTCATCCAGAATGCCGCGGGGAAGCGGCAGGTCGTGCCGATGGAGTTCACGATCGCGCCGACGGATCGGAAGGACCGCGTGAAGTGGGTCATCGGCTACGAGGGCCAGCCGAAGCGGAACTACGAGCTGATCACCGTCGACGCGAAGCGGCGGCTCTACAAGATCGACGAGAAGAACTCCATCGAGATCTCGGCGTCGCTGATGGGGGGCGAGCTGGTCAGCATCTTCAGCGTCCAGGGGAACCAGCTCCTCGCGCGGTATCGCCTCGACGGCGACGAGCTGACCTACGAGATCGTGATGTGGCAGGAGACCGCCACCGCGCTGACCGGCGGCCGCGAGGGGATCCCCGTCGTGCAGACGTTCACGCCCGCGAACATCCAGAAGGCGGTGCTGAAGCGGGTCGAGCCGGGGAAGTAGCGGATCAAGAGAGTCTGACTCTGTTGATCCGGCTACGCGGTCTGGCTGAGGTGCAGCTTGATCGAGGCGACGAAGCCCGGGATCAGCGGGTTCGTCGGCTCCAGGCTGCGGGCGCGGTCCACCTCGGTGCCGGCCTCCGCGTAGCGACCCATCCGGATCAGTGTGTCCGCGTGGTTCAGGCGGTAGGCCGCCACGTTCGGGGCCCGCTCGAGCGCCTCGAGATGCGCCTCCTCCGCCGCCTTGAGCTTCTTCCGCCCGCGGAGCGCCGTCGCCAGGCCGCTCCAGCCCTCCGCCTCCTCCGGCAAGCGCTTCGTCACCCAGCGGAACTGCTTCTCCGCCGCCTTCGCCCGGTCCGTCGCGAGGTAGGCGATCCCCAGGCGCAGGCGCGCGTCCACGAACGCCGTCTCCTCCTTCAGGAGACTGGCGAGGATCGTGACCTGGTCCTCCGCCGGAAGCGGCAGGGCGCTCTCGAGTGCCGCCGCCAGCTTCTCCTCGATGGCCGGGTCGCTAAACTCCGTGAGCAACTCCCGGGCCCGGTCGCCGATCTCGCCGCCCGCCCGCATCGCACGCCGCAGGTGGTGGAGCGCCCGCAGGCGATCGCCCGTCGCCTCGTAACAGCGACCGAGGTAGTAGTGCGCGCCCGGCTCCGTCCCGAGGAGCGAGAGGACCCTTCGCAGATGGTCGATCGCCGGGCCGTACGAGTCCTGCTCCGCCAGGTAGCTGCCCGCCACGAGGTGGAGGGCCGGCGAGACCGGCTCCGCCTTCACGCCGCCCTCGAACGCCGCCTCCGCCTCGTCGAACCGGCCGAGAGAGACGAGCGCACGGGCGTACGACGCCCAGACGACCGACGGGGACGGGTCGCGGTCGAGCGACTCGCGCCACAGCGTAACGGCGCCCTCGACGTCGTTCTTCCCGATCCGGATCTGGCCGAGCTGGAAGAGCGCCTCCGCGCCGAGCGCCGGATCCGTCTTCACCGTCTCGAGCACCTTCGCGGCGCGGCCGAAGCGCTCCGCGCGGAGCTGCACCATGCCGATCTCGTAGCGGAGCGACGCGCGTCCCGGGTCGAGCTCCAGCGCCTTCTTGTAGGCGTCCTCGGCCTTCGGGAGGTCGTTCGTCACCGCGTGGATCCGGCCGAGGGCCGTCCAGCCCTCCCGGCTCTTCGGAACGGCGTCGAGGTGCGTCTTCGCTGCCGCGACGGCGGCGTCCTTCGGCACGTGCCCGCCCTCCGCCGCGCGGACCGCCAGGAAGCCGAGCTCCTCCCGGGCCGCGGTCATGCCCGGCTCCCGGTCGAGGGCGGAGAGGAACGGCTCGAAGATCTCCGCGGGGTCGCCCGTGTCGCCCCAGCCGTCCAGGCTCGCCGCCACCTCGCGGCCCCGCGCCAGGTCGAGCCAGGCTTCGAACCCCCGCGCCGGAAACGCCGAGAGCAGCTTTCGTTCGGCCGATCCGCCCGCCGTCTTCACGATGAAACCGGCCGCGTCGGCGACCGCGGTGAACCCGTCGTAGCCCGGTGCCTCGAAAGACTCCTCGGCCACCGGCTCGAGGTCGGGGAGGCGGAGGATCTCGATCGACAGCCGGAACGGGTCGCCGAAGGCGGCGTCCCCGTGGACGACCAGGTCGGCCTCCGGGTGCTCCCGGAAGAGCTTCGCGAGCTCCTCCCGGGACCAGCGCTCTCCGTAGACGCCGAAGCGCCGCCGGCCCTCGATCATGCTGACGAAGGGGCGGAACACGGTCTCGACGTCCGAGACGGACGCGACACGACCGGCCAACTCGCGGGCGACGGCCCGGGTCAGCGCGCCGTGGTTCGCCTGCAGGGAGTCGGTGACCACCGTCGCGAGGGGGAGGAAGACGATTCGCATTCCCCGATTCTCTCAGAAGCACGGCGCAGCGGCGAAGGAAGGGCGCAGGCCACTTCTGCTAATCGGGGTCAGACCCCGATTAGCAGATTTCCCCGAAGGAACGGGGTATTTCACCGGCTCGCCCATAAAATGAGGCGTTCGTGCTCACATTCCACGGCCCCGAGCAATGAGCTACTTCCTCGACATCCTGAACGTCCTTCTGCCCGTGCTGTACGCCGTCGCCGTGGCGAACAGCATCGCGCACTTCGTGACGCAGTCCGAGTTCGCCCGCCGGGCGGACCGGCCGGTCCTCGCCGTCACCGTGGGGGCCCACCTGCTGCTGCTGGTGCTCACCGCCGTGGAACTCCGCCGCTGCCCGATGGGGGGGATCTTCGAGGCGATGGGGCTCATGGCCTTCGCGCTGACCGCGATCTTCTTCGCGATCTCGCTCAGGACCGGCACGCGGCCGACCGGCATCCTGGTCCTGCCGATCGCGTTCCTGCTGGAGATCCTCTCCGCCGCCGCGCGGCCCGCCGACGTCGGCCCCGCGGACGGCCCCGTCAACCAGGCGCTGACGAGCCTGTGGTTCAACGTCCACGTTCTCGCCGCCGTGCTCGGCTTCGCGGCCCTCGCCGTCTCGTTCGTGCACGGGGTCTTCCACCTGTACCTGTACCGGCAGATCAAGGACCACAAGTTCGGCCTGTTCTTCCGCCGGCTGCCGCCCCTGGTCGAACTGAAACGGATGACGGAGACCGGCGCGATCGTCGGCTGGGCCTTCCTCTTCGTCGTCATCGCGGCCGGGATCGCCCGGGCCCTGCAGGAGGGGAAGCTCGGGGAACTCCACGGCGACGTGATGATCATGGTCGTGGGCGGCGCGTTCGCCCTCTACACGGTCGGCCTCGCCGTCCGCTTCCTCTTCGGCTGGCGCGGCCGGTACACCGTGTACCTGTCCGTCGTGGGCTTCGCGGTCCTGATGCTCTCGCTGGTGTTCGTCTCGTCCTTCCATGGCTTCCACTGATCTCGTTCCACTGGTGTCCGTCGGCGTGGACCACAAGACCGCGCCCGTCGAGATCCGGGAGGCGCTGGCCTTCAACCCGGATCAGGCGCGCCGTTTCCTCGCGGAGGACACGGCGGGGCTCCCGGAGCGCCTGCTGATCTCGACCTGCAACCGCACCGCGCTCCTGGCCGTCGCGCCTGCCGACGCCGGAGACCCGGTCGACCTCCTCTCCCGCCTGCTGCGGGACGCGCGCGGGGTCGACGACGTCGGGCACGCCAGCGTGACCCGCGTCGACCGCGGGGAGGACGTGCTGCGCCACCTGTTCCGCGTCGCGACCGGCATCGAGTCCATGGTGCTCGGCGAATCCCAGATCCTCGGGCAGATCAAGGACGCGGCGGAGATCGCCCGGGGCGTCGGCGCCACCGGCCCGGTGCTCTCGCGAGCGCTCGAGACCGCCGTCCGCGTGGCGAAGCAGGCCCGCTCGAAGACGTCCATCGGCGAGGGGGCCGTCTCCGTCGCGTCGTCCGCGGTCGAGCTGGCGAAGCGCGTCTACGGGGACCTCTCCGGCCGCTCCGCCCTCGTCGTCGGGGCCGGGGAGACCGGGGCGCTCGTCTCGCGTCACCTGCGGCAGGCGGGCATCGGGAAGCTCACGGTGGCGAACCGCACCCTCGGCCGGGCGGAGGAACTCGCCGGGGAAGTGGGCGCCGAACCCTGGGGACTGTGCGGCGTGCCCGTCGGGATCCGCGAGGCCGACATCGTCGTGACCTCGACCGGAGCCGAGAACCCGATTCTCACGGCGGACGAGGTGCGGGCCGCCATGAAGGTCCGGAAAGACCGGATGCTCCTCGTGCTCGACATCGCCGTGCCCCGCGACGTCGACCCGGCGGCGTCGAAGATCGAGAACGTCTTCCTGCACGACGTGGACGCCCTGCGGACCATCGTCGACGCGAACCTCGACCTGCGGCGCAAGGCGATCCCCCGGGTGGAGGCGATGGTCGAGGAAGCGGTGGCCTCATTCGTCCGGTGGGAGAAGGAGATGCAGGTCACGCCCGCGATCAAGGCGCTGCGCGAGCGGTTCGAGGAGATCCGGCAGGAGGAACTCGCGAAGAACCTGAAGCGCATCCCCGAGGAGGGGCGCGAGGCGACCGTGCGGCTCACGGAGTCCCTGATGAACCGCCTGCTGCACGAGCCCACCGTGACGCTGCGCCGCGAGGCGCGGAACCCCGGCGGCGGCCGGGACCTCGTGGCGGCGCTGCGCCGCCTGTTCGGGATGGGAGGACGGAAGTGATCGACCGCATCCGTATCGGCACGCGCGGCAGCCGGCTGGCGCTCTGGCAGGCGAATCACGTGAAGTCGCTGCTCGAGGCCGCCTGGCCCGGCCTGTTCGTCTCGATCGTGGAAATCCACACGCGCGGCGACCGCGACCAGGCGACGTCCCTCACCGCGACCGGCGGCATCGGCTTCTTCACCAAGGAGATCGAGCAGGCGCTGATCAACGAGCGCGTCGACCTCGCCGTCCATTCGCTGAAGGACCTGCCCACGGTCCTCGTGCCGGGGCTCACGCTCGGCGCCGTGCCGGAGCGCGAGGACACGCGGGACGCGCTGATCGGCCGCCCGGGCCGGGTCGACGGCACCGTCGACCTGACGCCCGGGACGCGCGTCGGCACATCGAGCCCGCGCCGCCAGGGGCAGCTGCTGGCCGCCTGTCCGGGGATCGCCTGCGAGCGGATCCGGGGCAACGTTCCGACCCGGATCGCGAAGGTGTCGGAGGACGGCGGCCCGGACGCCACGATCCTCGCGCTGGCGGGGCTGAAGCGCCTTGCTCTGACGGACGCCGTCACCGAGATCCTCCCGCTCGAGACGATGCTCCCGGCGGCCGGACAGGGCGCGCTCGGCCTCGAGGTCCGCGAGGACGACGCCGGCGCGCGGGAGGTCCTCGCGGCGCTCGAGGACCCGGCGGCCCGCGCCGCGGTGACCGCGGAGCGCGCCTTCCTCCATCGGCTCGAGGGCGGCTGCTCGATCCCCGCGGGCGCGCTCGGCGAAGTGGTCGACGGACGCCTGGTCCTCGACGGCGTGGTGGCGGACGTCGATGGCGGCGGCCTCTGCCGGGCGCGGGTGGAAGGCGACCCGGCCGACGCCGGAGCGCTGGGCGGGGAACTGGCCGAGGTCCTCCTCTCGCTCGGCGCGGGGAAGATCCTCGCCCGCCTGAGGAGCGACGAGCCGTGACCGGCCCGCTCGCCGGCCGCACGGTGCTCCTCACCCGGACCGGCGGACTCGAAGAGGAGATCCGGGCGCGGGGCGCCGACGTGCGCGTCCTGCCCGTCACCCGGTACGAAGCCGTGGACGCCGCGGCCGACCCGGAATCCTGCGACCGGGTCGTCTTCACCAGCGCCCGCGCCGTGGCACACTGTCCGTTCTCCGTCGCTCTCGCGCCACGGATCGCGTGCATCGGCCCGCAGACCGCGGACGTGGTGCGGGAGGCGGGCGGGACGGTCGACCTCGTCCCCGACGAGCACAACGCGGTGGCGCTCGCCGCGGCGCTCGTCGCGGACGGAGTCGGGCCCGGCACCCGGGTGCTGTTTCCGTGCGCGGACATCGCGCTGGCGACGCTCGAGGACCGCCTCGGCAGCGCCGGGGCCGAGGTGACGCGGCTCGTCGTCTACCGGACGGTTCCGGTGGGCTCGATCCCCGCGGATGCCGCGGCCGGCGTGGACGTGATCGTCTTTTTGTCGCCGTCGGCCGTGAACGCGTTCGCGGAACTGGGCGGAGATCTCGCCGCGGCGCCGTCGCTGGCGATCGGTCGCACGACCGCGGCGGCCCTGGCGGCCCATGGCGTGACCGCGGAGGTCGCGCCGACGTCGGACCGGGCCGGAGTCCTGGCATTGCTTTGCGAGAGGGAGTGGAGATGAGCTTCCCCTACGTGCGCCCGAGGCGTCTTCGGAAGACCGAGGCGATCCGGGCGATGGTGCGCGAGACGGAGCTGACTCCGTCGCGGCTGGTCCTGCCCCTCTTCGTCACGGAGGGCGAGGGCGTTCGTGACGAGATCCCGTCGATGCCGGGGAACTTCCGGCTGTCGATCGACAACCTCGTCGGAACCTGCGAGGAGGCGGCGGCTGCCGGGCTGGCGGGCGTCATCCTGTTCGGCATCCCCGCGGAGAAGGACGCCGTCGGGACCCAGGGCTACGCCGAGGACGGGATCATCCCGAAGGCGCTCCGCGCCGTGAAGGCCGCGGTGCCCGACCTCACGCTCTGGGCCGACGTCTGCCTCTGCGAGTACACGGACCACGGCCACTGCGGCGTGCTCCGCGACGGCGAGGTCGTGAACGACGAGACGCTGCCGCTGCTCGCGAAGGCCGCCGCGGTCTACGCGGACGCCGGCGCCGACGTCGTCGCCCCGTCCGACATGATGGACGGGCGCGTCGGCGAGATCCGCGAGGCGCTCGACGAGGCCGGTCACGACGACACGATCATCGTCTCCTACGCCGCGAAGTACTGTTCCGGCTTCTACGGGCCGTTCCGGGACGCCGCCGACTCCGCGCCGCAGGAAGGCGACCGCCGCGGGTACCAGATGGACCCGGCGAACGCCCTCGAGGCCATCCGCGAGGTCGAACTGGACATCGAGGAGGGCGCCGACATGGTGATGGTCAAGCCGGCGATGCCCTACCTCGACGTCATCCGCACGGTGAAGGACGAGTTCGGCCTGCCGACCGCCGCCTACCAGGTCTCCGGCGAGTTCTCGATGCTCGTCGCGGCCGCGGAGCGCGGCTGGCTCGACCGCGAGCGCGTCGTCCTCGAATCCCTCATCGGCATCCGCCGCGCCGGCGCCGACGTGATCCTCACCTACTTCGCCACAGAGGCCGCGAGGTTGCTCAAATGAGCCGGAAGATCGAACGAAGCCTGATCCTGCTCGGCCGCGGCGCCCGGGTCATCCCGGGCGGCGTGAACTCCCCGGTCCGCGCCTTCAAGTCGGTCGGCGGCACGCCGCCGTTCATCGCGAAGGCCGCCGGCGCGACCGTCACCGACGTGGACGGGAACGAGTACGTCGACTACGTGGGCTCCTGGGGGCCGATGCTGTTCGGGCACTCCTACGGCCCCGTGATCGAGGCGGTGGCCAGGGCCGCGGCGGACGGGACGAGCTTCGGCGCCCCGACGGAGCGCGAGGTCCTCCTGGCCGAGAAGATCTGCTCGATGGTCCCGTCGATCGAGAGCGTCCGCCTCGTGAACTCCGGGACCGAGGCGACGATGAGCGCGGTCCGCCTGGCCCGCGCGGTGACGCGCCGCCGGATCGTCGTCAAGTTCGAGGGCTGCTACCACGGCCACGCGGACTCGTTCCTCATCCAGGCGGGCAGCGGCGCCGCGACCCTGGGCGAGCCGTCCAGCCCGGGCGTCACGCCCGGCACCGCCGCCGACACCCGCAACGCCGACTACAACGATCTCGACTCGGTCCGCGCGATCTTTACGGCGTGCGAGGGCGAGGTCGCGTGCGTCATCGTCGAGCCCGTCGCCGGCAACATGGGCTGCGTCCCGCCGGCGCCCGGCTTCCTCGAGGGCCTGCGCGAGATCACCCGGGAGAACGGCGCGCTGCTGATCTTCGACGAGGTGATGACCGGCTTCCGCGTCGCCGCGGGCTGCGCGCAGGCGCGGTTTTCGATCGACCCGGACCTCACCACGCTCGGCAAGATCATCGGCGGCGGCCTGCCCGTCGGCGCCTACGGCGGGAAGCGCGAGATCATGGAGCAGGTCTCGCCGGCCGGCGGTGTCTACCAGGCGGGCACGCTCTCCGGCAACCCGCTCGCCACGGCGGCGGGCCTGGCGATGCTGACCGCCATCGAGGAGGACGCGGACCTCTACGACCGGCTCGATGCGTCGGCCGGGCGGCTGGCGGACGGCCTGGCGGAAGCGCTGGAGCAGAACGGCGTCCCCGGCGTGGTCCAGCGGGTCGGCTCCATGCTCTGCATGTACCTGACGGAGAAGCCCGTGACCCGGTGGGCGGACGCGGCGAGCGGCGACGCGGAACGGTTCCGGAAGTACTTCCACCGGATGCTCGACGCCGGGATCTACCTCGCGCCGTCGCCCTACGAGGCCGCGTTCGTCTCGGCGGCCCACACGGACGACCAGATCGACGCGACGATCGCCGCCGCCCGGGAGGCCTTGAAATGAACGACCTCTTCCTCCGGGCCTGCCGTTGCGAGCCGACGGAGCGGACCCCGGTCTGGCTGATGCGCCAGGCCGGCCGGTACCTCCCCGAGTACCGGGAGCTTCGCAAGCAGCACGACTTCCTGACGCTGACGCGCACGCCCGACCTCGCCGCCGAGGTGACGATCCAGCCGATCCGCCGATTCGGTTTCGACGCGGCGATCCTCTTCGCGGACATCATGACGCCGCTCGTCGGCCACGGGATCGAGATCGACTTCGCCCCCGGCCCCGTCGTCGCGAAGCCGTTCCGCGACCCGGCCGACGTGGCCCGCCTGAAGGACTTCGAGGCGGAGACGGCGGTCCCCGACATCCTCGAGACGATCCGGATCCTCAAGCGCGAACTCGACGTCCCGCTGATCGGCTTCGCCGGCGCGCCGTGGACGCTGATGTGCTACCTGGTCGACGGGCAGGGCACGAAGGACTACCCCCTGACGCGGACGATGCTCTACCGCGACGAGGAGATGGCCTGGGACCTGGCCGAGGCGATGGCCGACATGGTCGCTGCCTACGCGAAGGCGCAGGTCGAGGCCGGGGCCGACGCGGTGCAGGTCTTCGACACCTGGGCCGGCCTCATGCCGGTCGGGATGTACCTGACCTACGCGGTGGACATCCTGGCGCCGCTGCACCAGGCGATTCGGGAGATGGGCGTTCCGGTGATCCACTACTCGTCCGCCCTCTCGGGCTGGCCCGGCTTCGCGAAGGCCGTCGAGTCCGACGTGGTGGCGGTGGACTGGCGCGTGGGGCTCGACCACGTCTTCCACAGTACCAGCGAGAAGTTCGGGAAGCCGGAGCGCGCGATCCAGGGGAACCTCGATCCCATGGCGCTGTTCGCGCCGCCGGACCGGTTGCGCGAGGAGATCCGGGACATCCTGACCCGCGTTTCCGGCTGGCCGGGCCACATCTTCAATCTCGGCCACGGCCTGCACAAGGACACCCCGATCGAGAGCGTGGAGGTCCTGGTCGAGACCGTCCGGGAGGAGACTGTCCGGGAGGAGAAGGGCCGATGAGCGACGCTCCCCTCACGGCCGCCGTCACCGCCGAGTTGCTCGCGAAGTACGACCGGCCGGGGCCGCGGTACACGAGCTATCCCACCGCCGTGGAGTTCCACGACGGCTTCACCGGAAACGACTACGAGGCGAAGCTCGCCGAGGCGGCGCAGGCCACGGACGAGGCGCTGTCCCTCTACGTCCACCTGCCCTTCTGCCACGAGCGCTGCACCTTCTGCGGCTGCAACGTGATCATCACGCGCAAGCACGAGCCGTCCGATCGCTACCTCCGCCTCCTCCACAAGGAAGTCCGGATGGTGGCCGAGCGCCTGGGCGATCGGCGCGGGGTCGTGCAGTACCACTGGGGCGGCGGCACGCCGACCTACCAGACGATCCCGGAGATGGCGGCGCTGCAGAAGGTCGTCGCGAAGGAGTTCGACCTCCTGCCCGGCGCCGAAATCGCCATCGAGGTCGACCCGCGCGTCACGACGGACGAGCAGCTCGAGGCCCTGCGGGACATGGGCTTCAACCGCCTGTCCATGGGCGTGCAGGACTTCCGGCCCGAGGTGCAGGAGGCGATCAACCGCAATCAGACCCTCGAGGAGACCGAGCGCCTGTTCGTCAAGGCGAAGGATCTCGGCTACGAGTCGATCAACGTCGACCTCGTCTACGGCCTGCCGCTCCAGGAGGTCGAGACCTTCCGCGAGACGCTCCGCCACGTGATCCGGCTGCGGCCCGACCGCGTCGCCTGCTACTCCTTCGCCCACATCCCCTGGATCCGCGGCAACCAGCGCCGCATCCGGCCCGAGGATCTGCCGGCGGCGGAGCTGAAGCTCGCGCTCTTCGGCACCGCGATGGAGGAGTTCTTCGGAGACGGCTACGAGCAGATCGGGATGGATCACTTCGCCCTGCCGGACGACGAGATGGCCGTCGCGGCGCGGGAGCGCACCCTCCACCGGAACTTCATGGGCTACACCGTGAAGCCGGCGACGGACATGATCGGCCTCGGCGTCTCTTCCATCGGCGACCTGCGCGGCGTCTACGCGCAGAACACGAAGAAGCTCAGCGCCTACCAGCGCGCGATCGAAGGAGGGACGCTGCCGATCGAGAAGGGTGTCGTCCTCACCGGGGACGACCGCATCCGGCGCGACGTCATCACGCGGCTCATGTGCAACTTCCACCTCGACATGCGCGTGATCGAGAAGCGGTGGAACATCGATTTCGCGGAGTACTTCAAGGTCGAGCTGGAGGCGCTCGAGCAGCCGGTCGGTCACGGGTTCGTCGAGCTTTCCGACGACACGATCGAGGTCGTGGGCCACGGGAAGCTCTTCATCCGCAACGTCTGCATGATCTTCGACGCATACCTGGCCGCGAAGACGGGCACGCGCCCGATGTTCTCCAGGACGGTGTGATGGGAGAGCGGGTTTTGTGATCATGGATAGACTCGGCGTCATCCTCCTGAACCTCGGCGGCCCCGGCTCGGCGGCCGAGGTGGCGCCGTTCCTCCGCGCGCTCTTCTCGGACCGCGAGATCATCCGCCTGCCCGGCGGGCCGCTCCTCCAGCCGCTGCTGGCCCGGCTCATCACCCGGCTCCGCAGGAGGTCCGTGATCGCGAACTACGCCCGCATCGGCGGTGGGTCGCCGATCCTCGACCTGACGAGGGCGCAGGCGTCGGGGCTCGCGCAGATCCTCGGGGATCGGGGAGTGGACGGGCTCGTGACGATCGCCATGCGGTACACCAGGCCCTCGGCCGCCGACGCGCTCGCGGACCTCGAGGAGGCCGACCGCCTCGTCGCGCTGACGCTCTACCCGCACTATTCGAAGGCCACGACCGGCTCCTCCCTCGCCGACCTCGAGCGGGCCCGGCAGGCCATCGGCGACGATCGGCCGCTCACCGTGATCGACCGCTACCCGACGCACGAGGGCTACGTCGAATCGGTGGCGATGAAGATCCGCGCCGGCCTCGAGGACTATCCCGAGGATCGCCGCGACGGAGTCGTCCTCCTCTTCTCGGCCCACAGCCTGCCCCGGCGCTTCATCGACGACGGCGATCCGTACCTCGTCGAGACGATGCGCTGCGTGAACGCGGTTCTCGACCGTCTCGGCGGCGAGCGCCGCTTCAAGCTGGCGTTCCAGAGCCGATCCGGACCGGTGGAGTGGCTGGATCCGGACACGGAGATCGTGATCGAGGAGATGGCCGAGGCGGGCGAGCGGGACGTCCTCGTCGTGCCGATCTCCTTCGTCTCCGACCACATCGAGACGCTCTACGAGATCGACCTCCTCTACGGAAAGAAGGCGCGGAGCCTCGGCATCGACGGCTGGCGCCGGGCGGAGTCCCTGAACGACTCGCCGGCGTTCCTCGACGCGCTCGCCGACCTGGTCATCGGGGCCCTGGGGAAGGCCGTGGAATGAAGGTCGCGATCGTCGGCGCGGGGATCTCGGGACTCGCCAACGCCTTCGAGGCGCGGGAGGCGGGTCACGAGGTCGTCGTTCTCGACAATCTGACCACGGGGCACCGCGCCGCCGTCGCCGACGCCCAACTCGTCGTGGCCGATCTCGTTGATGACGCCG
>JBDLIY010000077.1:0-12200 GCA_039714635.1 Planctomycetota bacterium | reverse complement strand
TCCCGTGCGGGCTCAGCAGGACGAAGTGAGCGTGATTGCGGACGAATACGAAGGCGAGGATCGTCAGCTCTCCCGTGCGCACCTCCTGGGCCAGGAGAGAGAGCAGGAACCGGACGTCTTCCCGAAGGGCGAAGATCGGCAGCCCTCCGACGCCCTTGATCGTGATGAACTGAACGTCTCCAGGCTTGTCGTCGCGATAACGCCAGGATGTTGACATGGGCGTCCTCCCGGAAGGAAGTCGCACCAGGGGCGATTTCGTCACGCAAATTCCAGATTGACAGACCAGTTCCCATCAGCGATCTGCCGCGGGGAGGCGGCAAAGCGACGCCTGTCAGCGTTCTGCCGCGGGGCCGCGGCAAAGCGACGCCTGTCAGCGTTCTGTCGGGCCGACGATGACCGTTACCAGGTGAGTGGGCTGCAAGTGCTTTTTCGCTACTCGGAGGACGTCCTCCCTGGTCACCGCGCCGATTCGCTCGGCGAATCTCGCCGGGTAGTCGAATCCGAGACCCAGGCGATGGAGGTCGACCAGGCGACCCGCGAGCTGCTCCGCCGTCTCGTACGAGAAGACGAACGATCCCGTGAGATAGGCCTTCGCGTCCGCCAACTCCTCCGCCGTCACCAACTCCTCCCGGATCGCGTCGATCTCCCGGCGGATGCCTCGAATCGCGCGGTCGCGCTGGCCCGCGCTCGTGGCGATGTAGGCGAGGAAACGCCCCCGCTCGCGGTCCGCCGAACCGGCGATCGACGCCTGGACGTCATATGCCAGGCCGTCCCGGTCCCGCAACGTCCGCGAGAGACGATCCGTGAAACCCGGCCCCATGCCCAGCACGTAGTCCATCACCAGCAGCGCATACCAGTCCGGATCCCTCCGCCGGACGCCGCGATGGCCGAGGGCGATCTGGACCTGGTCGATGTCCCGCTCGAATCGAAGGACCTCCGGCTTCGTGGGGGCGACCGCGGGAAGCGTACGGTGGAGCGGATTGTCGCCCGTCCACCCGCCGAACGTCGTCGCGAGGAGCGACTCGATCTCCTCC
This sequence comes from Planctomycetota bacterium, assembly GCA_039714635.1. Classification (GTDB taxonomy): domain Bacteria; phylum Planctomycetota; class JAJSAM01; order JAJSAM01; family JAJSAM01; genus JBDLIY01. The sequence continues at coordinate 11,166 of JBDLIY010000077.1, read as the reverse complement.
GTCGGTCGGTCGGAGACGACCGCGATCACCGTGTTGCCTGGCACGAAGTGACGGCGGTAGTGGTCGACCACGTCCTCCCGGGTCAGCGCCGCGACGCTCTCCTCCGTTCCGCGGGACGGGTTCATGTAAGGATGGCCGCGGAAGACGGCGCGGTGGAACTCGCGGATCACCAGCTCCTCGGGATCGTCCCGGTCCGCGCGGATCTGCGAGAGAACGCGGCCGCGGAGCTTCGAAAGCTCACCCTCCGGGAAGCTCGCCCGCATCAGGAGATCGCCGACGATCGGGATCACGCCGTCGGCGTCCTCGGACAGGCACCGCGCGGAGAGGCCCGTGCCGCGCGTCGTCACGTCGGCACCGAGGGACGCCAGCCGGTCGGCCAGCTCCCGCGCGCTCTTTTCCCCCGCTCCCTTCGCCAGGTACTCTCCCGTCAGGTGCGCCAGGCCGGGTTTCCCCTCGCGGAGTCGGCCGCCGTCGACCCACGCCGAGATCGCGGTGACGGGCACCGTCGTGTTCCGCGCGAGGAGCAACGTGAGGCCGTTCGGCAACGCGACGACCGTCGGCGCGAGCCGCACGGCCACGCCCGTCCCACCGGGCGCTCCGCGGGCACGCGCGCGCCGCGGCCGGCGGGGCGGCTTCTTCCCGGCCGGCCCGTCGCCACGGGGCAGGGCCCAACCCACGGTGCGGTTCGCCGGCGCAAAGATCGCCTCCGCGACGCGGCGCACGTCGGCGGCCGTCACCGCCCGGATCCGGTCCGGCGCCCGGCCGACGTCGCGCCAGTCCGCCTCGCAGGCCATCTGGCCCAGGTCCTCCGCCGCCCGCTCCGCCGTCGCGTGGCGGAAGACGAGGTCCGAGAGGATCTTCTTCTTCGCCCGGGCCAGTTCGTCCGCGCCGACCTCCTCGCTCGCCAGCCGCGCGGTCTCCTCGTGAATCGCGCTCTCCACCGCCGCCCGGTCCGCGCCCGGCCGCAGCTCCGTCCAGATCCAGAAGAGGCCCGGATCCCGCCGCGCGTCGTTCACCGCGGTGACGAACGTGACCGCCGAGTCCTCCTCGACGAGACGCCGCCGCAGCCGCGCCCACGAGTTGCCGACGAGAAGCCCCTCGATCACGTCGCGGACGGCCTCGTCCGCGTCGCCGGAGCGGCCGGAGTGGTAGACGATCTCCAGGCGGTCGAGTTCCGTATCGCGGCGGACCGTGATCCGGCGCTCGCCGTTCTGCGCCGGCTCGAACCGCTTCCCCGGGGCGAGCTCCGGCCCCGCCGGGACCGCGCCGAAGTGCCGGATGACCTTCCCCAGCGCCGCCCGCGTGTCGAAGTCGCCCACGATCACGAGTGTCGCGTTCCGCGGCGTGTAGAACTTCTCGTAGAACGCCCGCACGGTCTCCCGGGCGACGCGCTCGACGTCGGAGCGCCAGCCGATCACCGGGTGGCGGTAGGGGTGGGACGAGAACGCGATCGACTCGATCGTCTCATCGAGCTCTCCCCACGGGGAGTCCCGACCCATCTGGAGCTCCTCCAGCACCACCTTCCGCTCCGCCTCGAACTCGCGGGGGTCGAGGGCGAGGTTCGTCATGCGGTTCGCCTCGATCTCGAGCGCGGTCTCCCACCGGTCGGATGCCAGGTTGAAGTAGTACTGGGTCCAGTCCTTGTACGTCCCCGCGTTGTTGCTGCCGCCGAGCTTCAGCGTGATGCGGTCGATCTCGCCCCTCGCGTAGCGGTCCGTGCCCTTGAACATCAGGTGCTCGAGAAAGTGGGCCATGCCCGTCGCGCCGAGCGGCTCGTCGGCGGAGCCCACGCGGTACCAGATCTGGACGGAGACGACGGGGGCCGCGTGGCGCTCGAGCGTCAGGACCGTCAGCCCGTTGTCGAGGACCGTCTCACCGACGCCGGAGTCGAGGTCGTACCGCGTCATCAGGGGACCTCCGAACGCAGGAGCGGAGAGAAGGAGGAGGAGAGTCAGCGTACGGCCGATCGCGGTCGTCATTTCTGCTTCTTGGCCATGCCCTTCAGCTCGTAGAGCTCTTTCCCCTTCAGCCGCCGGTGCTGCCCGATCCGGAGCCCCCGGCTCGTGAGGGGGCCGATGCGGATCCGGCGCAGCGACAGGACGGGGTGGCCGATCTGCGCGAAGATGCGCCGCAGCTCCCGGTTGCGCCCCTCCGTCAGCGTCACCTCGACGTGGGAGACCAGGCGGCCGCGCTTGCGGATCCGGATGCGCGCCGGGCCCGTCCGACCCTCGGCCAGCCAGACGCCGGACTCCACGCGCTTCACCTCTCCACCCTCGAGGCGCCCGCGGATGCGGAGGTCGTAGGTCTTCGGGATGCCGAACCGCGGGTGCGTCACGAGGTTCGTGAGGGAACCGTCGTCGGTCAGCAGCATCAGGCCTTCCGAGTCCTCGTCCAGCCGGCCCGCCGGGTAGAGACGGCGGTCCGTCTCCGGCAGCAGGTCGAGCACCGTCTTCCGGCCGTGCTCGTCCTTCGTCGTGGAGAGGTAGCCCTTCGGCTTGTTGACGAGGAAAGTGAGCGGCCGCGTGGGGGACTTGAGCAGCTCCGTGTCGACGCGGATCTCGTCCACCTCGGGGTCGACCTTGGTGCCGAGCTCCCGGACGACTTTGCCGTTCACCATGATGTGGCCGGATTCGATGAGCTTCTCGCTCTCACGCCGCGACGCGACGCCGGCCCGGGCGAGCACCTTCTGCAGGCGCTCCATTTGGTCGTTGGATGTCATGGGGCGCCTATCATACGGGACCGACCATGAGAAACCGATCCGACGTCACGAAGATCCTGCGCCGCCTCCGGAAGATGTTCCCGGAGGTCACCTGCGCCCTGCGTCACGAGAGCGCGCTCCAGCTCACCGCGGCCACGATCCTCTCCGCCCAGTGCACGGACGAGAGGGTGAACATCGTCACGCGCGACCTGTTCGCGCGGTACGGGACGGCCGCGGACTACGCGGCGGCGGAGCCGGAGGAGCTGGAGGAGGTGATCCGCTCCACCGGTTTCTTCCGCAACAAGGCGAAATCCCTCCGGGGCATGGGGAGGGTCCTCGTGGAGGAGTTCGGCGGCGAGGTCCCCGAGCGCCTCAAAGACCTGATCCGGCTCCCCGGCGTCGCCCGCAAGACGGCGAACGTCGTCCTCGGCACGTGGTTCGGCAAGGCGGAGGGCGTGGTGGTCGACACCCACGTCGGCCGCATCTCGCGTCGCCTGGGCATGACGGCGGAGAAGGACCCGGTGAAGGTCGAGCGCGACCTGATGGAGCAGTTGCCCCCAAAGGAGTGGATCGACTTCAGCCACCGGCTGGTCCACCATGGCCGGGGCTTCTGCAAGGCGAGGAAGACGGACTGCGCGTCGTGCGCGCTGCGGGACGTCTGCCCGTCCGCGGACGCGTGAACCGGAAGGGTTGCGCGGTCTCGTTAACCATGGTGAACTATCCAGCGGGAACGCGGAGAGTATCGGAATTCTGCCTTCACCGCCTCCGCTGCCGCGTCCGCCCGGAGTTTCCGCCGCTTCCGGACTCCGCCCCCGTCGGAGGATTGCGTCCGGCGGGGGGGAAGACGATAATTGGCGCCCGACGGGCAGATGGCTCTCCCCGTCGGCTCCCTGAAGGAGGCGCCTCCGTGACTCGACCTCGATTCTGGTGGTTCTGCCTGCTGCTCGGCCCGGCCCTGGTGGCCGGTTCCCTGTGGGCGGGACCGGAAGATCCCCCGGCGGCGGAGACCGTCCGCCCGGTCCCCGACCGGATGTGCGCGCGATGCCATGCGGGCGTGTCCCTCGACGGGACGTCCCACGGCGTGCTCTCGAAGACCGATCCGGGCGGCTCCTGCGAGTCCTGCCACGGCTCGGCGGCGGCTCACGTCCTCGACCCCGAAGCGAACCCGATGCTGAAGGACGTCGCGCCGGCGGCGCGGGCCGAACGCTGCCTGTCCTGCCACCGGACGGGGCCGGACCACGTCACCGCCTGGGCGGACTCCGAGTTCGCGGCGGCCGGGAAGACGTGCGCGGACTGCCACGCCGTCCACGAGAAGTCCGACCGGCACCTGACCTTTGCGCCCGCGGAGGGAGGGAAGCTCGGCGACGCGAGCTGTCGCGTCTGCCACGTGGGCGCGGCGGACGTCATCGCGGACTCCTTCCACGCGGGGGTCACGGAACTGCCCGGCGGAGCGTGCGAGGTCTGCCACGGTCCGGGGGCGGAGCACGTCAAGGCCGTGCAGGCCGGAGGCGGCGAGGAGTCGAAGGTGGTCCGGGAGCCCGCGGACAAGGCCTGTCTCCTCTGCCACCAGTCCGCGCCCGAGAAGCACGCGAAGCGCCGCGGCTTCCCGAAGGGTGAGCGGGCCTGCACCGTCTGCCACGACATCCACGTCCACCGGAACGACCCGCTCTGGGCGGACGAGGGGAACGTGAAGTCCGAACGCGCGGGGAACGAGGCCTGCGCAAAGTGCCACGGCGACGTCGTCGAGCTCACGGCCGGCTCCGTGCACGCGAAGGTCTCCGACGAGGCGGGCTGCGAGCGCTGCCACGGGCCCGGCTCGGCCCACATCGCCTCCGGCGGCCGATCCCGCTTCATCGTGAACCCCGTCCGCGCGACGCCCGAGGCCGCCAGCGCCGGCTGCCTCGAGTGCCACGGCGACAAGCCGGACCACGCGAAGGACTGGAAGGGCGGGCTCCTCGAAAAGAACGGGCTGTCCTGCCTGACCTGCCACCAGGCCCACGGGCCGAAAAAGGGCCAGGGCACGCCCCTCGGCGTCGGGGAACTCCCGGCCGGCGAGGCGGTGAACATCGGGTCGAAGACCTGCGCGATCTGCCACCAGAAGGCGCACCCCGACCTCGCGAAGTCGCATCACGCCGGCCTCATGAAGGACGAGAAGGCGGCGGGCTGCGAGTCGTGCCACGGGCCGGGATCCAAGCACGTCGCCACGGGAGGGGAGAAGGGGACGATCGTCAGCATGGACTCCGGCGCCCAGGTGGCCCTGTGCTTCCGGTGTCACGGGATCGAGACGAAGCTGATCCGCTGGAAGCGCAGCGAGCACGCGAAGGCGGGGCTCGACTGCCTCTCCTGCCACGACCCCCTCGCCCCGGTCGGGAAGAGTTCACGGAAGCAGGACCCGGAGTCCTGCTACGTCTGCCACCAGTCGGTGCGCGCGCAGATGCGCCTGCCGAACGCACACCCGGTCGAGAAGGGCGCCATGAAGTGCGGTTCGTGCCACGATCCGCACTCCGACGTCTCGGGCCTGCTGGCCCTTTCGATCCGGAAGGACGACTGCGTGAAGTGCCACGAGCAGTACCGCGGCCCCTTCCTTCACGAGCACCGGGCCGACGCGCAGGACGGCTGCCTCGCCTGCCACCTGCCGCACGGCTCCACCACGCGTCGGCTGCTCACGCACCACCGCGTCAGCGACCTCTGCATCCAGTGCCACGTCACGCCGGCCAGTCACGTCCTCGGTCCCGGCAGTTCCTTCGAGAACTGCCTGAGTTGCCACAGGAGCATCCATGGGTCCTATGTCGACGAAAACCTCTTCCGTTAGGGCGCGCGTCCTGACCGGGCTCGGTCTCGGGCTGCTCCTGCTCACGGGAGTCGGGATCGTTTCCGGACAGGAAGCGGCCGAGGATCAGAATGCGACGCTCGGCGACGCGAAATGTCTCTTCTGCCACAAGGATCACCGGGAGACCTTCCCGAAGTCGATCCACGCCGGGCTCGGCGGCGAGGAGGACTCCGTCTCCTGCGAGGCGTGCCACGGACCGGGGGGCAAGCACCTCGAATCCGGCGGCGAGGTCGAGTTCATCGTCCGGTACGGAGAACTCGACGCCGGCGAGGCCAGCCGGCGCTGCCTGAGTTGCCACGGTCGCACGGCGGAGAAGGGCGGCCACGTGGACGGGTTCATGGAATCCCGCTGGTTCGCGAAGGGGCTCTCCTGCACCTCGTGCCACCAGGCCCACGCGCCGCAGGTCGAAAAGGCCCCGGCGAAGAAGGCCACCGCCGCGAAGTTCACCGGCGAGGCGACCTGCCTCGTCTGCCACTCCGACTACCGCGAATACAGCCACCGGCCGCAGGTCGCCGACGCCCTGGGCTGCGAGTCCTGCCACGGGCCGGGCCGGGCCCACGTCGACGCCCGGGGAGACGCCTCCCTGATCCGCTCCCCGGCAAAGCTCGAGGCGCCGGCGTCCGACCGCTCCTGCGTGATGTGTCACAGCGACATGACGGCGCCGGACCACTTCAAGCCGGAGCCCGGCAAGACCCGCTGCGTGGACTGCCACACGATCCACCACGCGCCCGAGGCCGTCGCCGAAGCCGCCGAGGCCGACGAGACGCCCGGCGTGCCGGCGTTTCGGCTGGACGCGACGGACGGGGAGGCGCCGGCCCCGGAGGTCGCGGGGAACCAGTTCCGCCTCTCGTCGTCCGGCCCGTCGGCCGGAGTCGAAGATGGCGAGAAGCAGAGCTTCGCGGGGCTGACCGGTTCCGGACACGTCCGGTTCGGCGGCCGCTTCACGAACGTCGTCGGGAACGAGGAGATGTACGAGCAGGACATCGACCTGGACTCCGGGTTCGTCCTGTTCGACTTCGACCTCGAAGCGAGCCTCGAGAAGGACCCGGCCATGAAGCTGCGCGCGTTCGGGGAGGGAACCGGCGGGCCGTCCGAGCACTACCTCCTGGACTTCCGCCGGGAGGGTTCGTGGTCGTTCGTGACGACGTTCGACCGGATCCAGTCCACCTACGCCGCGTCGGGAGATCCCCGCGACTGGGGGGCGACGCGCCGCAACCTGGCCGCGGCCCTGACGGTCCTTCCGGGGAGCGACTTCCGGGTCACGCTCGGGTTGGACGCCCGGGACCGCGAAGGGGAGTTCAGGGGCACCGTGCTCTCGGCCGGCGCGACCCTGAACGGCTCCGAGCCGTTCGATGAGTCCGGCCTCTACGGGTACCTGAGAGTCGAGTGGGGGACCGGTCCCCTCCTCCTGAGCCTGACGCAGGGTTTCCGCCGCGAAGAGCTCGAGAGCGGGACCGACGCCGGGCGGCTCCAGGTTCCGACGGACCGCTCGTTCGTGTCGGAGCAGGAGACGGACGTCTCCGGTCCGATGACGATCTTCCTGGCCGAGTGGGATGCATCGGAGAACCTCACCCTCGACGGACGTTTCGTCTGGGCTCCGTTCGAGGTCGAGACGACCTACGACGCCACGACGACCGGGCCCGGCGGGGGAGCCGGGTACGTCGAGCGCACGACGGGCGAGGTCGACGGGGAGAAGGACCACCTGCGCGGCGAGATCGGGGCCACCTGGGTGCCCGCGGAGGACTGGACGTTCCTCGCCGGCATGGAGGGTTACCTTGCCGACCAGGAGTCGGACGGGGACTTCTCGACCGGGCGCGAGGAACCGCCGGCGACGCCTCCCGTCGTGACCGCGCGGACCGAGTCCGAGTCCACGGAGCACCGGCGTCTGCGGGCCCGGGCCGAGGCCCACTGGCAGATGAACGACTGGCTCGGCCTGCTCGGTGGCTTCGAGTACGTGACCGAGACCTACGAGTTCGAGGAGAACGGCCGCCGGAGCGACCACGACGGAATCATCACGGGGCCGGTCGTGGGGTTCGACATGCAGCCCGCGAAGGGTGTCGACGTCGACTTCCTGTACCGGTTCACCCAGGTCAGCGATCCGTTCACCGAGATCGGCGCGAAGGACGTGGACAACGCGCGGCTGCGCGCCCGCTGGCAGGCCACGGAGGAGTGGAAGTTCACGGGCTACGCGCGACGCAGCCTCCTCACGAATCCGAAGCACGACACCTCGGTCCACTCCTGGGGAGCGGGGCTGGGCGCGCTGTGGACGCCGTTCGAGGAGCTGGAGGTCGACGCGGCCTGGAACGCGATGCGCCACGATTCCGAGACGGAGGTCGTCCGCTACATCGGTGGCGTCCCCGAGGTTGGCCTGAGCGAGTACTACGCGCAGACGATGGGCGGCCACCTCGGCTTCCTCTGGCGCCTGACGACGGAGTTCCGCATCCGCGGCCGGCTCATGAACGTGGCCACGACGGGGGACTACGAGACGGCCTGGCTCGACATGTTCCTCGGGGCGGAGTACGACGTTCTCCGGAACCTGACGCTGGGCCTGGACGGGCGCTACGTCCGGTACAACGAGACGGATTCCGACGTGGACGACTACACCGCCTGGATCATGGAGTTCTGGCTCCGGGTGGGGTTCTGAGCGCGAGGGAAGCAGACCTTCTTCGCGGGACGCGGGCCGGTTAGCGTGGAGCCACTTCACTCGACCGGTTGGCCGTGTGAAAAAGCGTGCACGGCGGTTTTTCGGAAATATGATGATATCGTAATGTTCTGAAACGCGGGCCGCAGGCGGCGGCCCTACGAGGAGAAGAAAGATGCGTGGACGTGCCCCCCTCTTCATTCTGGTTGTCGTGGCCTGCACCGTAGCGGCGTTCCTGGCGCTGGCCTCCTCCACTCTGGTTCCTGCCGTCGGGCAGGAGGGCGTGAAGTACATCGGTAGCGCGAAGTGCAAGATGTGTCACGCCGACCAGCACAAGGCCTGGGGCGAGATGAAGCACTCGCACGCCTTCGACTACCTGACTCCCGAGCAGGTCGCCACGGGCAAGGACGAAAAGGGCAAGGCCTGCGCGGCCTGCCACACGACCGGCTACGGCAAGGGCGGCTTCGAGTCCGTGGAGAAGACCCCCAAGCTGACGAACGTCGGCTGTGAGTCCTGTCACGGCGCCGGCCAGGCCCACCAGAAAGCCATGCTGATGGCCATGCAGACCGACGAGACCCCCGAGGAGAAGCAGATCTCGAAGAACGTCGGCTGCGCCGGTTGCCACAACCCCCACATCAGCTACAAGAAGCTCTACGGCAAGAAGTAGGCTTCGTCCACAGACGTCACGCGGCGCCGCACACGCCACGGAGAGTCAGCCATGTCGTATCCGCGCACTGCGATCGCCCTGGCTGCGATCGCGCTCTTCTTCTCGTCTGCGGCGCCGGCTCTTGCCCAGGAGGTCGAGGACTGCCTCGGCTGCCATGGCGACCGGGAGCTCCTGGCCGACCTGCCGGACTCCGACCGGCTCTTCGTCGATCCCGAGAAGTACCCGAAGAGCACCCACGGCTCGGCGGGGCTCTCCTGCATCTACTGCCACGCGGATCTCCTCGAGAGCCAGGGGCCGCACGCGAAGGACCTGAAGCCGGTCCGGTGCGACGCGTGCCACCGGACCGCGGCGGAGCACTTCCGGGGCAGCCTCCACGGCTACGCCCTCGCCCGCGGCAACGAGCGCGCGCCGGACTGCACGGACTGCCACGGGAATCACGACATCCTCTCGCACATGGACCCGGCCTCGCCGACCCACAAGACGCGGCTGCCGGACACGTGCGCGAAGTGTCACGGCAAGGCCGGGCTCCTGACGGATCAGATCGTCAAGCTGCCGGAGTCGTTCCAGGACTACCGCAAGTCGGTCCACGGCCAGGGCGCCGTCCACGGCGTCTCCGCGGCCGCCTCCTGTGACGACTGCCACGAGGTCCACGACCTCCGCGCCGTCTCCGACCCCGACTCGCCGATCAACCCGCGCAACGTCTCGAAGACCTGCGGGAAGTGCCACCCGGACATCCAGCGCGCCTACGACCGCTCCATCCACGGCCGCGCGCTCCAGGCGGGCGTCATGGACAGCCCGAACTGCACGGACTGCCACGGGGAGCACCTCATCCTCTCCCCGAGCGACCCGGAATCGAAAACGTCCACGGCGCGGCAGTCCATCGAGACCTGCGGCAAGTGCCACGACGACCCGGTCATCATCGCGAAGTACCACCTGAAGGGCGGCGTCGTCGGTTCCTACCACGACAGCTACCACGGCTGGGCGACGCGGGCGGACGCCGGCAGCGCGGCGACCTGCATCAGCTGCCACACCGCCCACGCGGTCCTGCCGGAGACCGACAAGGCCAGCACGGTCCACCCCGAGAACGTGGTGGACACCTGCAAGCAGTGTCACCCCCGGGCGAGCATCCAGTTCGCCCGCAGCTACACTCACGAGACGGCGTCCATCGACGCGAACCCGATCAACAAGACGATCCGCTGGATCTACTACATCATGATCGCCGTGGTCGTCGGCGGGATGGTGCTCCACAACCTCGTGATCATGAACTACTACATGCTCGAGCGCCGCCGCCAGCAGAAGGCCAGCTCCTGGGTCCTCCGGTTCGACCGGATCCAGATCATCCAGCACCTGGCCCTGACGGTTTCGTTCGTGCTCCTCGTCCTCACCGGCTTCGCCCTCCGCTACCCGGAGGCCTGGTGGGTCCGCAGCCTGTCCTTCCTGGGGCTCAACGAGCCGGTCCGCGGGGACATCCACCGCTTCGCCGCCGTCCTCCTCATCCTCGTGGGCATCAGCCACGTCTGGTACGTGTTCTTCACGCGGCGGGGTCGGGTCGAGATGAAGTCGATGCTCCCGCACCCCCGCGACGCCTCCGACATGGCGACGAACCTCAAGTACCACACCTGGCGGACGAAGAAGGCCCCGAAGTTCGGCCGCTACGACTACTCCCAGAAGGCCGAGTACTGGGCCCTGATCTGGGGCACGGCGCTGATGGTCGTCACCGGCTTCATCCTCTGGTTCCCCCAGGAGGCCGTGACGTTCCTCCCGCACTGGATCGTCTCGGCGTCCCAGACCATCCATTACTACGAGGCCTGGCTCGCGTCGCTCGCGATCCTCGTCTGGCACTTCTTCTTCGTGATCTTCCACCCCGAGGAGTACCCGATGAGCTGGACCTGGCTCACGGGGAAGATGTCGAAGGAGTTCGTCAAGCACCACCACCGCCGTTGGTACGAGGAGGAGGTGGAGCCGGACGAAGCCGAGGGCGAGGCGGACGAGACGGCCGACACGCCGGACGACGGCGAGGCGAAGACCGAGTAGGACGAGGTCCGGGGCGGAGTCGCTGCCAGACGATTCGGCCCCTGCTCTTCTTTCAGTTCGTTCTCTCGATATCGTCCTCCCCGTTCGTCACGAACGACTCCCCGTTCGCGAACTCCCACTCCAGCCGTTCTCCGGCCCGCCCCGTAATCCGCATGAACCCGCCGTGCACCGAGCGGATATGGTGCGCGGCACACTGACCGGTCCGATTGGCCACCTCATCCGACCCGCCCTGTGACCGAAACCGGATGTGATGGTCGTGCACCGCGGTCCGCGTACACCCGGGAACCGAGCAGAAC
>JBDLIY010000076.1:0-12239 GCA_039714635.1 Planctomycetota bacterium | reverse complement strand
ACGACGAGGGCGTCGTCCACCGCGACATCAAGCCGGAGAACATCCTGCTCGACCGGAAGGGCCACGTGAAGATCGCCGACTTCGGCCTGGCGAAGCTCCTCCGCCCGGAGCCGGCGGACCACACTCTCACCGGCACGCAGCAGGTGATGGGGACGCTGCACTACATCGCGCCGGAGCAGATGCGGACGCCCCAGGAGGTGGACCACCGGGCCGACATCTACTCCCTGGGCGTCGTCTTCTACGAGATGCTGACCGGCGACCTGCCGATCGGCCGCTTCCCGAACCCCAGCGAGAAGGTGGAGGTGGACGTCCGCCTGGACGACGTGGTGCTGCGCACGCTGGAGCGCGAGCGCGACCGGCGCTACCAGCACGTCTCCGAGGTGAAGACCGGCATCGAGGCCATCGCGGCGACGCCGGACGCCGCGCCCGTGAAGGTGGAGGCCGAGGTCCGCGTCGAGCCGAAGGGCAGCCGGCTCAGCTACCTGGCCGTCGCGGGGATCCTCAGCTGGCCGTTCGGGATCCTCTGGGCCCTGTTCCTCATGAACACCGGGGCCCGGGACGAGATCGCGATCGTCATTCCCGTCTTCGGCCTGACCGGCGTCTTCTGCTCCTGGCTCGCACGCACGCACATCCTTCGGGATCCGGAGGGCCTCCACGGCCTGCGGCTCGCGAACATCGGGCTGATCATCCCGCTCGTGCTGCTTCTGGTCACGGTGGTGCTGGGCTTGTTCTCCATGGTGCTGTGGCAGGATCATGCGGAGGACCTGCGCGAGGAGATGGGCCGCGAGGCAGAGAACATGCGCCGGGAGGCGGCCCGCGACGTGGAGGAGATGTCCTTCCGGCACCGCACGAGGTGGCTGATCGAGCGCGTGGACGCGATCGGCAAGAGACGGATCGGGGGAGACCTCGAGGTCATCGATCCACGGAAGAAAGCGTGGCTCGAGAATCTGAACAACGTCGAGTTGCAGAGGCTGCGCCAGGAGCAGATGCTCGGTCTCGCGCTCATCGACAAGTACCGGCTGCCGGCGCGGCTCACGGCCTTCGAGTTCCACGGTCACATCCGCCAGGGCGACGGGGCGCGGGTAACTCTGGCCCACGGCGACGACCGGATCGAGTTCGGCATGGTCCGCGTCGGGGGCGAGTGGTACCTGGAGGTCGGGCCGATCGTGACGGACTTCCCGTCCCTGTCGATCGAGTCTCCCGACGAGGTCGCCGATCGGATAGATGACGTTCTTCTGGCCCTCCCGGAGCGGAGCGGCCAGGGGGATCTCGACCGACTCGAGCCCTCGATCGACCCTCTGTATCGGAACCGGCTGCGGACGTTCGATCCCGAGGTGTTCCGGCGTCTCCAGGAGAGTGGACGACTCGGCCTCGCGTTCCGCCCCGCGGCCCTCCTGCCGGGACTGTCGAAGAGCCGGTTCACGGCACTGCGTCCCGAGGACTTCGAGGGGGGAACGGGGCGTGTGACTGTCTGGACCAGAGAATCGGACCACGCGGTCCGGTTCCCGGTCGTTCGGGTGGAAGGAGAGTGGTACCTGGCCGTCGGACAGCTCGAGAAGCTCTCCGAGCCGACGGGTGACCTGTACCTCGTCAGGAAACAGGTGGAGGACCTGCTCGATCAGCTTCCCGAAGGATCGGGTCGTGATGTCCTGAGCGAGGTCGAGCCGCTCATCGATCCAAGGAAGCTGGAGTTCCTTCATTCTCTGAGGGCGGAGCAGTTCCGCGCCCTGAGGGAGAAGGACCACCTCGGCTTGGCGTTTCGGCGGGACGGGACCCTGACGGGAATCTCGAAGGCGTACTCCACCGAGGTGAAGCCCGAGGACTTCGAAGAGGCACGAGGCCACGTCACGGTCTGGACGACGGACCCCGCGCTCCGCGTCCGATTCCCCGTCGTTCGTTTTCTTGGGCGGTGGTATCTCGACGTGGGACCGATTCAGGTCACCTGCACCCCGGAGAACAAGTGACCGACGCCTTCCGCACCACCCGCTGGAGCATCGTGCTCGGCGCCGGCCGCGCCAGCGGGACCGCGCTCACCGACCTCTGCGAAGCGTACTGGTACCCGCTCTACGCCTACGCCCGGCGGCGCGGGCACTCGGCGGAAACCGCCGAGGACCTGACCCAGGGCTTCTTCGCGGAACTCCTCGAGAAGAACTGGGTCGTGGCGGCCGACCGCGAGAAGGGGCGCTTCCGGGCGTTCCTGCTCACCGCCTTCAAGCGGCACATCGGGCACGAGCGGGAGAAGGCGCGGGCGAAGAAGCGCGGCGGTGACCGGGCGCGGCTCAGCCTCGACTTCGAAGACGGCGAGCGGCGCTACTCCTTCGAACCGACGCACGAGGCGACGCCGGAGCGGATCTTCGAGCGGCGCTGGGCGCTGACGCTGCTCGGCCGCGTCCTCGACGGCCTCGCGGCAGAGACGGACGCCGATCTCTTCGCCGCGCTGCGCCCTCACCTCACCGGCGAGCCGGCCGAGGAGACGTACCGAGAGATCGCTCTGCGGCTCGGCATGAGCGAGGGCGGCGTGAAGACGGCGGCGCATCGGCTCCGGGCGCGGTATCGTGAGCGCCTGCGGGGCGAGATTGCCGACACGGTGTCCGACCCGGCGGACGTGGAGGACGAGATCCGGGCGTTGATGGAGGCGTTGCGCGCATGAGGGTCGGGATCGATCTCGGCGGCACCAAGATCGAGGGGATCGCCCTCGGCGACGATGGGGCGGAACTCTTCCGCGAGCGCGTACCCACGCCCCGCGACGACTACGAGGGGACGCTCGAGGCGATCTCCGGCCTCGTGGCGAACGCCGAGGCGGCGACGGGCGCGACCGGAACGGTCGGCATCGGCCTGCCGGGCGCCCTCTCGCCGGCGACCGGCCGGCTGAAGAACGCGAACTCCGTCTGGCTGATCGGGAAGCCCCTCGACCGTGATCTGGCGGACCGTCTCGGCCGGCCGGTGCGCCTGGCGAACGACGCGAACTGCTTCGCGCTCTCGGAGGCGACCGACGGCGCGGGGGCGGGCGCCCGCGTGGTTTTCGGCGTGATCATCGGGACGGGCACCGGCGGCGGCGTCGTCGTTTCCGGCCGGCTGCTGACGGGGCCGAACGCGATCGCGGGGGAATGGGGCCACAACCCGCTGCCCTGGCCGACGGACGATGAGCGCCCCGGCGCCGAGTGCTACTGCGGGCAGCGCGGCTGCATCGAGACGTGGCTGTCCGGGCCGGGCTTCGCGCGGGACCACGGCGGCACGATGACGGCGCCGGAGATCGTCGCGGCGGCCGCGGCGGGTGACGGCGTCGCGCTGGCGGCGATCGATCGCTACGTCGACCGGATGGCGCGTTCGCTGGCGACGGTGATCAACCTGCTGGACCCGGACGCGATCGTTCTGGGCGGGGGGATGAGCAATCTCGACGCGCTCTACGACGAGGTGCCGGCCCGGTGGGGCGCCTGGGTCTTCTCGGACCGCGTGGACACGAAGCTGGTGAAGAACGCCCACGGCGACTCGTCAGGCGTCCGCGGCGCCGCATGGCTCTGGCCGGAGTGACAGACTGCTGACAGGCGTCGCTTTGCCACCTCCACCCGGCAAACTGCTGACAGGCGTCACCTTGCCACCTGCGGCCCATCCGCCCGAGTCCCGGGTTCGACGCCGTCTCCGGGGGGCGGCAAAGTAACGCCTGTCAGCGTTATGTCAGGGGAGCCTGAGCTCCACGTCGGTCCGGTCGGCGTCCGGTTCGACGACGATCCTGCGGTGACATCCTCTCTCGTTTCCCGGCATGACCGCGACCAGATACTTCCCCGGTGAGAGGTCCGCGAAGCGGAAACTCCCCCGGGCGTCGCTCAGCGCGTGCTCGGGTGCGAGCAGGTCTTCCCCGACCAGATCGACGCGAACGTCGGGCTGGACGGCTCCCGACGCATCCAGGACTCTCCCGGACAGAACCCGCCCCGGACCGAGGCGGATGTCCCGACTTCCCGACCAGCCCTCCGTGGCCTCCGCGACGCGTCCGTATCCCGGGGCCCAGATTGCGATCTTGTTCCCGTGGCCTCGGGAGCGGAGCCGAAACCGCCCCGATACGTCCGACATCCCTTGATCGCATTCGGTGGCGATGCGAGCGCCGGGCAGAGGATTCCCCGCCGGATCGAGCACGCGACCGGCGATGAAGTCCGGCGGGTCGGAGTCCTCGGAGGAGCGGGCCACCTTCGGAAGGGTCAGGTCCGCCGTTACCCGGCCCGACGTCGGAATCGTGGTCGTGGTCTCCCGGCTCTCCCGACCGGACTCCCGCGCGAAGATGCGGACGACGCCGGCGGCGGAAAGCCGGGAGAACGTGTGCCGCCCCGCCGCGTTCGTGACCCCGGAGTGCCAGAGGATGTCACCGACTGCGGGTCGGTCGACCAGCAGGACGACGCGTGCGTCCGCGACCGGTTCGCCCGTCCGCTCCCGCACCGTGACCACGACGTCGGCCCCGTCCGTCACCGTGATCCGCAGGTGATCCCCCGGCCGGCGCCACGCCACCATGGCCTCGCCGTGCACCTGCGGCCGGACGCAGAAGTCCGCGATCTCGCCGTGGCCGACGGTGAGAACGAACGTGCCATCGCGGGCCGTGACCGTCGTGGGGCCCTCGATTTCGGGCCGCGTCCAGTCGGGCAGGTACAGCGGCGCCCGGCCGAAGAGGTGGAGGTCGCTCGTGATCAGCGCTCCGCCGACCGGCCGGCCCCTCACATCCACGACGACTCCCGTGATGTCCGTGGCCGGGTCGGCGTCCTCGATGCCGGCGGTGGCGGGAAGCGAGCCGGCCGGCGCCGTCGTCTCCGCCGGCCAGACGAACGCGAGGAGCACCGCCGCGGCGAAGAGCAGCAGGAAGACGAACTCGCGGCGGTCGAGCATGCTCCGAAGATAGACCCGTGGTGCGCGTGCGGCAACCCCGGTAAGCTCTTGGGTCGAGGAGGGCGAAGCGATGCAGATGGCGAATCTGGCGCAACCGCCGTACGAGACGTCGTTGATGGGGGTCGTGCGCGGCGTCTTCGACCACTACGGAATCGAGGCCAGCACGCCGTGGCTCTACGGCGCCACCGGCCACGCGTTCGTCGTCAACATCCACGTTGAGCTCTGCCCGAGCGGGCCCTACTGCTGGAACGGCGACGGCTGGGTGCGGCTGCTGGAGAACCTCGGCGTCACCCGGAAGGCGTTCGGCTTCTTCCACGCCGGGTCACCGTCCGGGGAGCGCGCGAAGCTCGAAGCCTCCGTGAGGGATCACCTCGACCGGGGTGTCGTCTGCTCCCACCTCAACATGGACAACCAGCTGATCTCCGGCTACGACGACTTCGGGTTCACGAACTGCCGGCCCTGGGGCGACTGCCCCGTCACGCCGGAGCGGCTGACCTACGGGTCGTGGGACGAGTTCGGCGAGGAGATCCACGTTACCTTCTACGCCTTCGAGCGGGTCGCCGCCGTCGATGAGCGGACCCAGGCGAAGGAGAGCCTGGGCTACGCCGCCGACCTGTGGGCGAACCCGACGAATCACACCGACGAGCACTACGGCATGGGCCCGGACGGCTACGCCAACTGGCTCGACGCCTTCGACGCCGGCCACGGCGAGCACCACGGCGCGTGGTGGAACGCCACGGTCTGGTCCGAGTGCCGGAAAATGGCCGCCGCGTACTTCTCCGAGATCTCGGAGCGGTTCCCGGACGCCGCCGACGCCGCGCTCGACCTGGCGACGCGGTACGGCGGGATCGGCGACCTCCTCAAGCGGGCGAGCGACAAGGAGATGGCCGTCGACGAGAAGAAGGTCCTCGTCACGCAGGCCTTCGAGGCGGAGCGGGAGGCCGTCGCGCGGATCCCGATGGTACTCAAAGGCATCGGCTGATGTAAGTCCTGATCCTGAAGCTGGTTGGGTTGTCGAGGTGCGGATTCGGATTCCGCAGATCAGGCCAGGTTCCGCTCCAGGAATCCGCAGATGCGGGTCTCCAGGTCGAGCAGGCCCGCCTTGTCCCGCGGCATGTGACGCTCCTCCGGCAGCGCGAGGAGATCGTAGTCCTTCGTCGCGCTCCCGAGCGCCACGAGCAGCCGCGCCGTGTGCCGGAAATGGACGTTCTCGTCGACCATCCCGTGCACGAGCAGCAGCTTCCCGGCGAGCTTCTCCGCGTGGGTCAGCACCGAGCCCTCGCGGTAGCCGTCCGCGTTGCCCGCCGGCGTACCCATGTACCGCTCGGTGTAGCCGGTGTCGTAGCCGTCCCAGTCCGTGACGGGCGCGCCGGAGACGCCGACGGCGAAGACGTCCGGGTGGCGGAGCATGCACATCAGCGTCATGTACCCGCCGTAGCTCCAGCCGAAGACGCCGACGCGCTCCGGATCGACGCCGTACTCCTCGACCGTCCGCCGCACGCCGGCCAGCTGGTCCGCCACCTCCACGGTGCCGAACCGCCGGGACAGCGCGCCCTCGAAGGCCAGGCCGCGGTTCGCGCTGCCGCGGTTGTCCACCTTCAGCACGACGAAGCCGCGGCGGGCCAGGTACTGCGCGCGCAGGTCGATCGTCAGCAGCCAGTCGTTCGCCACGCGCTGGGCGTGGGGGCCGCCGTAGACGCTGACGATGAGCGGTGCCAGCTCGCCGCCCGCCCGCTCCGGCGGCAGGTAGACCGCGGCGTGGAGCGTCGTCCCGTCGTCGGCCGTGAGAGTCGTGAGGGTCGGCGGGACGAGACCGAGCGAGTCCGCGTTCGCCTCCGCGTCCTCGTGGAGCACGGCGACCTCTCCGCCTTCGAGATCGCGCAGCGTGACGCGCGACCCGTGCTCGAGGCCGGAGTGGACGTCCACGAACGACCGGTGGTCCGGCGCGAACGTCGCCTGGTGCCAGCCCGGCTCGGAGGTCAGGCGCGCGATCCCGCCGCCGTCCAGGGAGACCGAGTAGACGTGGCGCTCGGTCACCCCCTCACGAGTCCCGATGAAGAACGCGACGCGACGCTCCTCGTCCAGGTCTTTCAGCGCCGTCACCATCCACTCCCCGGACGTGAGCGCCCGGGGCTCCCCGCCGTCCGCGGGCACCAGGTACAGGTGGCGGAACCCCGTCCGCTCGCTGGAGAAAAGCGTCTCGCCGCTCTCGAGGAAGCGGGTGTCGTCCGACAGGTTGAGCCAGGGCTCGCCGCTCTCCTCGAGGAAGACCTCCGACGCTCCCGTCTCCGGGTCGCACGCCAGCCACCGCATCCGCCGCTGGTCGCGGTCGAGGACCAGCGCCATCACGCGGCCGTCCGGGCGCCATGTGACGCGCGCGAGGTAGACGTCGGTCTCCGGACCGAGATCCATCCAGGCGACATCGCCGCCGCATGCTTCGACGACGCCCAGCGTGACGACCGCGTTCGGCTTCCCCGCGAAGGGATAGCGGTGCACCTCGACGTCCGGCTCCGGCGTTCCCTGGTGGACGATGGGGAACTCCTCGACGTGCCTCTCGTCCGCGCGGGCGAAGGCGATCCGCGATCCGTCGGGGCTCCACCAGAAGCCCTCGCCGCGACCCAGCTCCTCGTGGGCGATGAACTCCGCCACGCCGTTCGTCAGGCCGTCCCCGGCGTCGTCGGTCAGGCGCGTCACGCCCGAGCCGTCCGTCGCGGCGACGAAGAGATCGTCGTCCGTAACGAACGCGACCCCGCTCCCGTCCCGCGACAGCTTCGGGTCGAGCGCGCCGTCCGTCCCGTCGAGGGGGCGGAGCTCGCCGCCACCGACGGACACGAACAGCTTTCCACCGACCGGCACGAGCAGGACGGTCGGATCCGCCGCCTCCGCGAACTCGTAGGCCGTGATGCCCGTCTCGCGCAGCCGGGCGCGCTCGCGCCGGAGCTGTTCCTCGCGGGAGAGGCTCCGCTCGTCCCCGGATCCCGACGGGGCCTCGGCGAGAATCGTCTCCTCGCCCGTCAACCGATCGAGCGCGAAGAGACTGCGCACGAGGGAGCCCGCCGCGCTCTTCAGGTACGTGACGCGCGAACCGTCCGGCGTGAAGCCGAGCTGCCCCGGGACCGCCGTGCCCGGACGCGGGAACGTGGCGACGTCCTCGAGGGTGATCGCGGCGAAGCGCTTTGTCACGCCCCTGCCTCCTCGCGCAGGGCCTCGATCTCGTCCACCGTCTTCGGGCAGTCCGCGGTGAGGACCTTCGGGCCGTTGGCGGTGACGACGACGTCGTCCTCGATGCGGATCCCGCCGACGTCCATCAGTTCGTCGACGCGGCTCCAGTTCACCACCGGCTTCAGCGCGGTCCGGCGCTTCGGGTCGCAGAGCAGCGCCTCGATGAAGTAGAGGCCCGGCTCGATCGTGACCACGTGGCCGACCTCCAGCGGGATATCGGCGCGCAGGTACATCAGGCCGAACCGCTCGCTCCGCTTCCGGCCGTCCGCGTAACCGCCGACGTCGTGCGTGGAGAGGCCCATCATGTGGCCGACGCCGTGGGGGAAGAACAGCGCGTGGATGTCCTTCGCCACGAGGTCCTCCGGGTCGCCCTTCAGCACGCGGAGGTCCACGAGGCCCCGCGCCAGGTCCACGCACGTCTCCAGGTGGATCTCGCGGTACTCCTTCCCGTCCGCCACCTTCGCGCAGGCCGCGACCTGGGCGTCGAGGACGACCTCGTAGACGGCGCGCTGCTCGCAGCTGAACTTCCGGCCGACGGGGAAGGTCCGGGTGATGTCCGAGTTGTAGGAGCCGAGGCGCGCGCCGGCGTCGATGAGGACGAGCTCCCCGTCGTTCATCACGCGGTCCGTGGGCATTCCGTGGAGGACCGCGGCGCGATGTCGGCTCGCCACGATCGAGTCGTAGGCCGTCCCGTCGGCGCCGGCGAGGAGGAACTCCGCCTCGACGATCGCCGCGAGTTCACGCTCGGTCATCCCGGGCTTCGCCCGCCGCATCGCGGTGACGTGGCCGAGCGTCGCGATCCTCGTGGCCTCGTCGGTCCACGCCAGCTCCCACTCGTCCTTGCCTCGCCGGCAGTGCGTCACGACTTTCTGCAGCCGCATGCCGAGCGGGCTGTTCACCTCGATCCGCTCGATGGCCTTCGGCCCCAGCCGGTAGCCCTCCGGTCGCGCGATGACGTCCTCGTTGCCGAGGACCGCGAGGGGCTGCTGCTCGCGAGCCCGGATCCAGTTGGCGAGGTGGGCGAGGTCGCGGATGTTCTCGAGGCCGGTGCGGGAAGCGATCGCCTCGAAACTCTCCCGGTCGCCCTCCCAGATTCGCTCCTCGTCGTCGGCAACGCGCGCGAAGAGGGTCCAGCCGTCCTCGGGGTCGTAGGTGAGCACCTGGCCCGGAGTGGTGAGGCCGGCGAGCCAGACGTGCTCGGCGTGGGGGTGGAACGCGTGGTGGGCGTCCGTGCCGTCCACGGGGATGAGGAGGCCGGACGGGATCAGGACGGTCTCGTTCGTGAGCCGCCACGTCCCCGCGACGCGCTCCCTCCGCGCGGTGAAGGCGCGGGCCGGAATGGCCGGAATCGACATCGGATGCGTTCTCCCTGGAGGTGCCGTCAGCCCGCCAGCAGTTCGCGGGCCGCGGCCTTCGTCTTCTCCGTGAGCGTCTCCCCGCCGAGCATGCGGGCGACCTCTTGTACCCGCTCCTCTTCGTCGAGCCGACGGACTTCAGTCAGGGTCCGCCCCTTCCGTTCGCCCTTCGCGACGAGGAAGTGCGTGCCGGGGAGGCCGGCGATCTGGGGGAGGTGCGTGACGCAGACGACCTGGTGGTGTTCCGCGACCTCCGCGAGCTTGCGGCCGACGGCGGAAGCCACCGCGCCGCCGATCCCCGAGTCCACCTCGTCGAACACGTGCGTGCCCGCCGGCCCGACGCCGGACAACGCCCGGCGAATGCCGAGCATCAGCCGCGAGAGTTCGCCGCCGGACGCCACCTGGCGCAACGGGTGCGTGCCCTCGCCGGGGTTCAGCGAGACGAGGAATTCCGCCCGGTCGGCGCCGACGGGCCCGGGGTCGCCCTCGCGGACCGTAAACGCGATCTCGAACCGGCCGCCGCCGAGGCCCAGGTCCGACAACTCCGCCGTGACGGCCTTCGTCAGCTTCTTCGCCGCCCGCTTCCGCGCCGCGGTGAGGGCGGCGGCGCACTTCGCCGCCTCCTCCCGGGCGACCGCGAGGGTGGCGCGCGCCTCCTCCACCGCCTCCTCGTAGCGGGAGAGTTCCTCGACCTCGGACCGCATCGTCTCCACGTGATCGACCAGTTCGGCCAGGTCCATCCCGTGCTTCTTCGTCAGGTCGAGCAGGGCGCCGCGCCGCTCTTCGACCTCTTCGAGTCGTTCGGGATCGGCGTCGGCTCGGGAGGCGTAGTCGGCGAGGCGCCGGGCCGCCTCCTCCACGATCCCCGCCGCCTCGAGCAGCGAACTCGATTCGCCGGCGAGGACCGGGTCGTGGGCGGCCACGGCCTCCAGCTCGCGGGCGAAGGTGGCGATGCGCTCGTAGACGCTGCCGTCCGATTCGTAGAGCCCGTCCGCCGCCCCGCGCGTCGCCCCGAGGAGCTGCTCCCCGTGCCGGAGCCGGCCGGCCTCGACCTCCAGCGCGTCGAGCTCGTCCGGCCCCGGCGCCGTGCGGTCGATCTCCTCCACCTGGAAGGCCAGCCAGTCGAGCCGCTGCGCCCGGTCGCGCTCCTTCGCCAGGAGGTCGTCGTATCGCGCCCGGGCGGCGGACGCGGCGGCGTGGGCGGCCGTCATCGCATCGAGCCGGTCGCCGTGCGTACCGAAGTCGTCCACGAGCGCGAGCTGCCGGGCCGGATCGAGGAGCGCGAGGTGTTCGTGCTGGCTGGCGAAGCTGGCGAGGCCGTCCGCGAGGTCGGCCAGGAGCGCGAGGGAGGCGAGGCGCCCGTTGACGAAGCAGCGCTGGCGCCCCTCCGCCGGCACGATCCGCCGGACGAGCAGTTCGTCCCCGTCGCCGTAGCCGGCGTCGGCGAGCCGCGCCCGCACGCCGGGCTCGTCGGAGACGTCGAACAGCCCCTCGACGGCGGCTTCGTCCGCACCGCGCCGGACGATGTCGGGCTTCGTCTTCCGGCCGAGGAGCAGATGGATCGCGGTCGCGACGAGGGACTTCCCGGCGCCCGTCTCGCCGGTGAGGACGTTGAACCCCGGCGAGAGGGGCAGGTCGAGGTCGTCGATCAGGACCAGGTCGCGGACGCGAAGGTGGACGAGCATCGGAGAAGGATAGCACTCCTACCAGACGGTCTGAACTCCGTCGTACTCCGTGATCCTCCGGTCCGGCGTCAGGATCGCGAGCGAGTGGTGACGCGCGGTCGCCACGATGATCTGATCGGCGGGATCGAGACTCATCTCTCCCGGCAGTTCGGTGCTCTCGACGGCGATCGCGGGGGACAGCGGGACCAGCGACAGTCCGGGACGTTCGAGCGCCCGTCCGACCCAGTCCCGGACCGGGACCGAGAGGCTGAGCCTTCCCTTCTCCACGAGTTTCGCCACCTCCCAGCAGGAGATGACGGAGACGTGGAGTTCGTCGTCATCGGCGGCGGTCTCCAGACGCCGACGCGCTCCGCGGGACAGTCTCCGGTCGCGGTTCACGGCCCAGATCCAGGTGCAGGTGTCGAGAAGGCAGCGCATCAGGAGTCTGCCTCCCACTCCTCACCGGTGGAGAAGATGTCTTCGTCCTGATAGAGAACGGAACCCTCGAGCCCGTCCCAGGCGGCTTCGTCCGGTGCCGGGAGGATCCGGACGATCGGAACACCCCGTTTCGTCACGATCAGGGGCAGCCCGGTCTCCCGAACCTCCTCGATCAGACGAAGGCAGCGCGCCTTGAACTCCGTGGCCGCGACTCGCTTCATGACCATTTCTCCTGAGAATATGGTCAGTTTATCTGTACATGATGTCATGCGCCATCTCCTTTCTCAGAAGAAGACGCAGCAGGGGGCCTTCCGGTCTCGACTATTTTTCTCAGGGAACGAGCAGCAGCCGCGCCCGGCCGGAGCGCTGGCGGCCGTCGGCGTCGCGCGCGGTGATCCACCACCAGACGGCGCCGTGGCCGTGCTTCGCCGCGAGGCGCCCGATCTTCCGCCATTGCTTCCGGGACGGCGACCACGTCTCGTCGGGGCTCCAACGGAACGACTTCACGTTCCGCAGGGACGGCTCGGACGCGACGTTCACCCGGAACTCGACCGCGCCGTCGGCGCCCTCCCAGGTGAATGTCGGCGCTCCGATCGCCGTCGCGTCGGCGGCGGGGGAGAGGGAGGTCACGGTCGGCCCCGCGTCGGGGATGTGGCGGGCGTGGGTCGGGAGGCGATCGAGGTTCCGGCGC
>JBDLIY010000075.1:0-12263 GCA_039714635.1 Planctomycetota bacterium | reverse complement strand
GAGAACTCGGCCACCGAACCTCCCACCACGCTCGTCAGGCCGAGGATCAGCAGGAGGACGACGATCACGACGAGGAGGATCGCGAGCCAGGGCGGCGCGCCCCAGCCCTTCAGCCGCTGGATCGGCGGCGTGGCGAGGAAGGCGATGAACGCGGAGAGGAAGATCGGCACGATGAGCGTCCGGGCCGCCTTCATGCCCGCGATCGTGATGACGAGACAGGCCATGATGAGGAGGAACCGCCCGCCCTGGCCCAGACCGCTTTGCGCTTTCGTCCCCGTCTCGTCGCTCGACATGCCTTGAGTTCTCCCGCCCGGCTGGGAAGATGAAACCAGATTCCGTCGGCAATGGGGAGAGTTGAGTTCCATGTCGAGTCCGCGAGCAATCCTGCTCGGCACCGCCCAGGACGGCGGCTTCCCCCACGCGGGCTGCCGTTGCGACCGCTGTTCCCGCGCCCGGTTCGACGTGACCGTCGCCCGCCGGATCGCCTGCCTGGGCCTCGTCTCCGGCGACGGCCGGGGGTTCCTGATCGACGCCACGCCCGACCTTCCGGAGCAGGTCGCCGCGCTGCCCGATCTCTCCGGTCTGCTGCTGACCCACGCCCACATGGGACACATCGCGGGGCTGCTCTGGCTCGGCACGGAAGCGATGGCGGTCGAGGGCCGGCCGCTGTTCGCGGGCCCGCGCCTCGTCGAGTTTCTGGCGGGCAACGAGCCCTGGGCCACGCTGATCCGCGACGGACGGCTCGTCCCCGAGGTCCTCGAACCGCACGCCGCGTTCGACCTCGCGGCCGACCTCGCCGTGACGCCGGTCCCGGTCCCCCACCGCGCCGAGTGGTCGGAGACGTTCGGCTTCCGGATCGCGGGGCCGACCCGCACGCTGCTCTGGCTGCCCGACATCGACCGCTTCGACGACGGCGCGCTGGCGTCGCTGCTCGACGGCGTCGACGCGGCCCTGATCGACGGGACCTTCCTCGGGCCCGACGAGTTGCCGGGCCGGGACCTCACGAAGATCCCCCATCCGTTCGTGTCGGACACTCTCGACCGCCTCGCCGAGCTGCGCCCGGCCGCCGCCGTCTCCTTCGTCCACCTGAACCACTCGAACCCGCTCATCCTGCCGGACTCCGCGGAGCGTCGGGAGTTCGAGGAGCGGTTCCGCGCCGCGGGGCTGACCCCCTCCACCGCGGCTCCGATCGCCGCCGACGGAGAGGAGCTCCCGCTGTGACCGGGTGGCGGAAGTGGGTACTCGACCGGCCCATCGTCACGGCCGGCGAGATGATCCAGTGGGAGATCCGGCGCCCGCCGACGGTGAACATTCGGCGGATCACGCTCGGCGTCCTGCCGCCCCCGGCTACCGAGCCGACGGATCAGCTCTTGTCGCGGACGCACCGGAAACCGACGTAGGCCGAGCTGCTGCCATCGGGGTAGCCGTGGCGACTGGCGCAGCGCGAACGCTCCAGCGGATCGCGATACGAGCCTCCGCAGACCGCGCGGGATTCGCGGGCATTCCCCTTCCCCACCGCGGAGAAACAACCCGCGACCCACTCCGCCACGTTCCCCGCCAGGTCGGTGACGCCGTACGAAGAAGCCCCGGTGCGGAACTGCTTCACGGGCGTCGTCCGGAGGAAACCCGTCTCACGGCAGTTGCAGCGCTCGACCTCGGCCTCGTCGCCCCAGGGGAATGCCCGCCCGTCGGTGCCGCGACCCGCTTTCTGCCACTCGTGCAGGACCGGGAGCCGCTTGTCGCACCAGACCGCGTAGGCGACCGCGTCCTTCCAGGTCACCCAGACGACGGGATGTTCCTCGAGCCCGTCCGGGATCTTCCCGTCTTCCCAGTGCTGCGGAACGGGGCGCTTCGTCGCCTCGACGAATCGCCGGTACTGCCGGTTCGTGACCGGGTGGACATCGATCCAGAAGCCCGGCAGGGAGACCTCGCGCCGGGGCGTCTCCGTCTCGGCCCCCTCGTCTTCACCCGCGATGAACACACCCTTCGGCACGAGGACCATGCGGGTATCGTCGTGCTCGCGCGACCCCGCCGCGGCCATGGCCATGGCCTGGACCTCCGCCGTGGCCTCCTCCAGGTCCACCGTCTTCATCTCGTCCGCCTCCGGCTTCCGGGGCAGGTCATCCTCCCGCGTGACGAGGACGGCGGCCACATCGTCCCGGTCGCGTCGAAGGGCCCGGTTCTCCCGACGGAGGCGCTCGGCCTCGACGAGAAGCTCCTTGACGCGGCCCCTGACCCGCCGGAGGTAGGCGGCCGCGCGAGCACGGTCCCTCGCGCGTGACTCGGAGAGCACCCGCAGTTCCCCGGCAACCTCGTCGAGTTCCCGACGGAGTGCGGCCAGGGTCCCCTCGAGCACGGCCTTCGCCCGACCCCACTCCTCCTCCCGGTGGGAGAGTTTCCGGGACAGTTCCTCGCTGTGGGCTTCGACCTCCGAGCGTTCCCGGGCCAGCCGCTCGAGTTCGGACCGGGCACGTTCGAGATCCGCCTCGAGATGCTCGATCTTCCTTGCGGCCCGGTCTCGTTCGACGCCCCGCTCGGTCTCGACCCCCGCCACGCGCTCCTTCATCTCCTCCACTCGACGGAGGGAGTAGGCGGCCACACGCTCCGCTTCGTCGGTGGCCGCGTGCGGTAGATCCTGGTCTCTCATCTCTGCCTCCGCCGCGAGGGCGACCCGCAGGCGCTCCTCGGTCGCTTCAAGACGTCCCGCGGTCCGTTCCAACTCGTCCCGGCCTGCGGCGAGCTCCCGTTCGAGTTCCTCGACCTTCCGGGCCAACCTCTCCCGCTCCCCGGCCGCCCGCGCCAACTCCTCGAGTCGGTCCTCCGAGTCCCTCAGGCCCGACCGGATCTCCTCGACCCGGGCGGACAGTCGGTCCCTCTCCTCGATCGCCTCGTCCCGCTCCTTCCGGATCCGCTCCGTCAGGTCGTGCCCCGCCTGTGTCGCGGCCCGGAGTTCGGCATCCTTCCGGCCGAGCGCTTCCTCACGGCTCCGGAGCCGCCGCTCCAGTCGTCCCCGCTCCTCGCGGACGGCCTGGACGTCGGCGAGTTCGCCGCGGAGGGCCTCGCAACGCTCCGCGAGTTGCTCCCGCTCGTTCGCCAGCCGCGCCAGCTCCCTCTCCCGCTCGCTTCGCTCTCCGGCGCGGTCCGCCCGCTCGACCTCGAGCTCCTGTTCGAGCACCGAGGCCCGCGCGGCCATCTTCTCCTGTTCCAGGTCGGCTCTCTGCACGGCCTCGTTCAGCGCGTCGCGCTCTCCTGTCACCCGGGCCAGGCTCTCGGAGAGGTCCTCCCGGGCGGTGTCGAGCTCCGCGGCGAGCCGATCCCGGTCGGCCACGATCTTCTCGAGGCTCGCGCCCAGTTCCTCGTCGTCCGCGACATGGCGCAGTTCGTCGAGTTCGGACCGAAGCGACGACATGCGCCTGTCCATCTCGGCCCGCTCCGCCTCCAGGCGGCGTATCTCCGCCAGTAGCTCCGACTTCCCATCGTCGAGGGCTTGTCGGGCGCGGATTTCGGCCTCCAGTTCCTCACGGAGTCGCGACACCTCGGTGAGGGCGCTCTCCCGGTCCTCTCTGGCCCGGACTCCCCGGGCTTCGATGCGATGGACGCGTTCGGCGAGCCTCTCCTTCTCCGCGGTCACGGCCTGCAGGCGATCGCGCAACTCCCCGACCTCTGTATCGTCGGACGCAGTTGCATCGACCTCTTCGAGCCTGGCGATCTTCTCCTCCAGACGCCGGCCTTCGTCGCGCACCGCCCGGATCTCCCGCGCGGCCTCCGCCGCGCGACGCCCGGAGGCGGCCTGGGCCTCCTCGAGCTTCCGGCTCAGGGCGTCACGCTCGCCGGAGACCACCTCGGACCGGGCGGACAACTCGGCGACCTGTACCGCCTCCTCCCGGAGACGTGCGACTTCCTCCGTGAGCCGCGCCGCCTCGCGTTCGAGCTCCCGGGCTCGGGCGCCAGCGGTGAGGGACTCGACCTCCGCCTGTTCGCGGGCCCGGACGACCTCCTCTTTCTCCCGTTCCCACTGGTGACGCTCCTCCGCCACGGACCGACGCAGTTCCTCCCACCGCGTCTCCAGAACGGTGGTCCGTTCGCGCGCCCGTTCGAGCTCCCCCTCCAACTCGTCATAGCCGTTCCGGGCCCGGGTCTCGGCCTGTTCCACGGCCTCGGCGCGGTCCGCGGCCGCCTGCTCCAGGGTGTCGGCGCGGGCCGTGACCTCGTCGAGCATCTCCTGCAGCCGGCGACGCTCCCGCGCGGCTTCCCGCTCGGAGTCCCGATGCTGCCCGGCGAGCTCCTGCAGGCGGAGTTCGAGCGCCTCCCGCTCCTCCCTCGCCCGGAGTCGGAGCGCCTCGTTCTCCCCGTGCCCCCGCTCCGCCTCCACACGAGCGAGCGTGAGTTCGGCCTCCGCCCTCGCGAGCGCCTCGACCGGTTCGGAGAGGCGGGCGCGGAGCGCTTCGACCTCCCGGGTGAGGGCCTCGACTTCGGCGGTCCGCAACGACTCGAAGCCGGAGAGCGCCGACTCCGCCTCGGCGAGATCCGCCTCCAGGTTCCCGAGTCGCTCCACGTGCGCATCGCGCTGGCTGCTGGCCAACCGGCACTCCCGGAGAGCCCTGCGCTCGGCGGCCTGGGCATCGCGAAGCGCCTCTTCGATCGTGGTGATCTTCTCGCAGAGCGCACTCTCCTCGCGTGCGCGCTCCGCCGCCTCCTGCTCCTCCCGGACCGCACGGCGCCCGGCCTCCGCCTCCATCTCCCCGATCCGCGCCCGGAGACGCCCGTTCTCAGCGAGGATCCGGTCCCGCTCCGCCCCGGCCCCCGCGACGCTGGCCGCGATCTCCTCCGCCCTTCGATCCGCTTCGGCGAGCCGCTCGATCAGTTGTTCGCGGGCCTCCCGCTGCTCCGCCTCGGCCGCCCGACGACGCGATGCCACCTCGGCCGCCGACCGCGCGGCCGTCGCCTCGACATCCCGCAGCTTCTCCTCCAGGGCGTCACGTTCAGCCTCCATGGCGCAGAGGGCGGCGGCTGCTTCCCCACGGGCGGTCTCGCGGCGGGCCGCTTCCTTCTGGAACACCTCCATCCGGCTGACGGCGGCCCGGAGGTCGACCTCGAGGCTCGCCCTGCGTTCCTCGGACTCCTGCCGGCGCCGGTTGGCCTCCTCGACCTCCTCCACCGTTCGCCGGGTCAGGTCGTCGAGACGATCCCGGGCCGCCTTCAGCTTCGCCGACAGGCCCTGGTTCTCGTCGGCCAGACGCGCACGCTCCTCCGTGAGTCGATCGATCCGCTCCCGGAGTCCGGTCGCGACGGAGGCGGCGCTCTGAGGCGGGATCTCCAGCATTTCGCCACCGGTGTCACTCCCTCCGGTCCCGGCGATCCTCTCGACCGCGGCGATCAGGTCGGCGACCATCTCCTCGCTGGTCTGGTAGCGGCTCTCCCGCTCCTTCTCCATCGCCCGGCGGACGATCTCGAACAGGTCCTCCGGAACGCCGTCCGGCGCGGTATCGGGGAGCGGTACGGGATCCTTCAGGTGACTGGCCAGGATCTCGGCCTGGGACCGGCTCGGGAACGGAACGCGCCCGGTGATCATGTGGTAGAAGGTCGCACCGAGACCGTACAGGTCCGAGCGGATGTCGATGTCCGACTCGCAGCGGATCATCTCCGGCGACATGTAGTGCGGCGTTCCGACCGTCGTGCCGGCGATGGTGACCATCGCGTCGCTCTGTTCCCTCCGAGCGAGGCCGAAGTCGACCAGCACGGCACGGCTCTCGTTCGTGATGACGATGTTCGAGGGCTTGATGTCGCGGTGGATGACGCCAAGCTTCGCAGCGTGACCGAGGGCACGGCAGACCTGAAGGACGATCTCGATCGCCCGACGGGGCTCGATCCGCTTCTCGCGGCGGATCAGGTCCAGGACACTGTCCCCCTGCACGAGCTCCATGACGAGGTAGCGGAGTCCGTCGACTTCCCCGTAGTCGATCGCCTGCACGATGTTCTCGTGGCGGAGGCGGGCGAGGACGCGGGCTTCTCTCAGGAACCGGCTCAGGTCGGTATCGGCGGCGGCCTTCTCGGGAGGGATGACCTTCAGGGCCACCGGGCGGTTCATGGAGAGCTGGACAGCCTTGTAGACGCTGGCCTGCCCGCCGGCTCCCAGGCGCTCGAGAATCTTGTAGCCCGGAACCGAGCGTTTCCGCTTCGCCTGCTGCTGGACCTCAGCAGGTCTACCCAAGGTGCCCCGCCCCCCGCGACGATCCGGGAGCCGCCCACGACCCTTCCGGCGTCGCACCAATACTGCCCGCAGGTTAAAGCTATCGGGATCCTTCAGGGAGATCAATACGCAAGTCACTGTCGGACAGAGATTTCCGGCCGCCGAGCGCGAGCACCCCCACGAGTCGCTTTCATCCGCATCCGGCCGCCCGTACAATCCGCTCCGGGCATCGGGAGGGCCCCCAGCGCATGAAAGTACTCGTCGCCAACCGTGGGGAGATCGCGGTCCGCATCATCCGCGGCTGCCGCAACCACGGGATCGAAACCGTCGCCGTCTACTCCGAAGTCGACCGGGCGGAGCAGCACGTCCGCATGGCCGACCAGGCCGTGCCGATCGGGCCGCCGGAGCCGGCGAAGTCCTATCTCGCCATCGACCGCATCGTCGCGGCCGCGAAGCAGTCCGGCGCCGACGCCATCCACCCGGGCTACGGCTTCCTCTCCGAGAACGCCGCGTTCGCGCAGGCTGTGACCGACGCGGGGATCACGTTCATCGGCCCCTCCGCCGACTCCATCCGCCGCATGGGCGACAAGATCCTCGCCCGCCAGGCGATGGAGGCGGCCGGCGTCCCCGTCGTTCCGGGCACGCTCGAACCGCTGTCCGACGCCGATGAGGCTGGTCGCACCGCCGACGAGATGGGCTACCCGGTCATGCTCAAGGCCGTGGGCGGCGGCGGCGGGAAGGGCATCCGCGTCGTCAAGTCCGCGGACGAGATCAAGTCGGCCTTCGAGCGCGCGTCCTCGGAAGCGCTGAACGCCTTCGGCAACGGGGCGATGTACATCGAGAAGTACCTCGCGAACCCGCGCCACATCGAGGTGCAGATCCTCGCCGACTCCCACGGCAACTGCATCCACTACGGCGAACGCGAGTGCTCGATCCAGCGCCGCCACCAGAAGGTCGTCGAGGAGGCGCCGAGCGCCGTCATCACGCCGGAGGTGCGGGCCGAGATGGGCGCCGTCGCGGTCCGCGCCGCGAAGGCGATCGGATACGTGAACGCGGGCACCTGCGAGTTCCTCATGGACGAGTCGGGGGACTTCTACTTCCTCGAGATGAACACGCGGCTGCAGGTGGAGCATCCGGTCACGGAGATCGTCTACCGGGTCGACCTCGTGCGCGAGCAGCTCCGCATCGCCGCCGGCGAGAAGTTGCTGCACACCCAGGAGGACGTCCGCGGGGTCGGTCACGCGATCGAGGTGCGAGTCTACGCCGAGGATCCCCAGTCGAACTTCCTGCCGTCCGCGGGGCGGATCGAACATCTCGAGTTGCCCGGCGGCCCGGGCGTCCGCCTCGACACGAACCTCTACGAGGGCCAGGAGATCTCGCTCTACTACGACCCGATCCTCGGCAAGCTCATCACCTTCGGCAGTTCCCGGGCCTCGGCGATCCGGCGGCTGGTGCAGGCGCTGCGCGAGTTTTCGGTGACGGGCATCAAGACGACGATCCCGTTCCTGCTGCGGGTCCTGAAGCACCCCAAGTTCCTCTCGGGCGAATTCGACACGAACTTCATCGATCGTCACATGGCCGACCTCGAAAGCGAGGGTGAGGGGCTGCAGAAGATCCCGGCGGCGATCGCCGCCGTGCTCTGGTCGCGGGAGAGGGCGCGGGCGAGGAAGCCCGCCGCCACGACCGGGAACGGGGGCGGCGCGTCGCCGTGGACGCTCGCCGGACGCCGGGCCGCGACCGGCCGGGGGGGGACGGGTCGATGAAGCCGACGTCCGCACCTGCTGCAGCCCGTGGTCGAGCGGGGCCGTCCGAGCCCCGGCCCGGGCGTGTCCGACGCCGCTTTTCCGTCTCGAAACCGCAGGCGGCGGCGTGGAGTGGAGAACCTGATCGATGAAGCACTTCGCGAAGATCGACGGAGAGAGTTACGAGATCGTGCTCGAGGAGCGCGACGGGGCGACGGTGGCGAAGATCAACGGGGACGAGTACGCGGTCGACTTCCATCGCGTCCGCGGCCAGGCGGCGTGGTCGCTCCGGCTCGACGACCGCTCGCTGCCCGTCTCCTTCGAGGTCCGCCCCGACGGGGTCTCCGTGACGGTCCGGAGCGAGTCCTACGTCGTCAACGTCGAGGACGAGCGCGCGCGCGCCGCCCGCGCCGTGTCGAAGGGCAAGGGCTCGCTCGACCAGACGAAGGTCGTCCTCTCGATGATGCCCGGCATCGTCCGCGAGGTCCGCGTGGAGCCCGGCGACACGGTCGCGGCCGGCGACGCGCTGCTGATCCTCGAGGCGATGAAGATGGAGAACGAGATCCGCGCCGCCCTCGACGGCGTCGTGAAGACGGTCCACATCACCCCCGACAGCACGGTGAACAAGGGCGACGCCCTGGTGACGCTGGAGTAGCCGACCGCGGCGAGGATCCGCACGGAATCTGCTAATCGGGGTCAGACCCCGATTGGCAGCCGGCCCGTTTCGCGGGGCCGATCCGGGCCCGAAGCGGTAGAATTGCCCGCCTATCGTGCAGTTTCCCCGCAGTGGGCAGTCCTTTCCCCCTCTCGAGGAGGTTTTCATGGCAGGAATCGTAGGCTACGGCGCCTACGTCCCCCGACAGCGCATCAAGGTGGAAGAGATCGCGAAGGTCTGGGGCGCCGACGCACCGAGCTACAAGCGGGGCCTCATGCTCCGCGAGAAGTCGGTGCCCGCGCCCGATCAGGACGTGATCACGATGTCGGTGGAGGCGACGCGAAACGCGCTCCGGCGCGCGAAGATCGATCCGAAGGAACTCGGCTGCATCTACATCGGCTCCGAGTCGCACCCCTACGCGGTGAAGCCCTCGGGAACCATCGTGGCGGAGGCGATCGGGGCGACCCCCGAGATCCACTGCGCCGACATGGAATTCGCCTGCAAGGCGGGGTCGGAAGGCATGTTCGTCTCGTACGGCCTCGTCACGGCCGGACAGGTGAAGTACGGGCTCGGCATCGGGGCGGACACGTCCCAGGGCGCGCCCGGCGACGCCCTCGAGTACTCGGCCGCGGCGGGCGCGGCGGCGTTCATCTTCGGCCAGGAGAACACGGTGGCGGAGGTCGAGGAGACTTACGCCTTCATGACGGACACGCCGGACTTCTGGCGCCGCGAGTACGAGCACTACCCCAAGCACGGCGGCAGGTTCACCGGCGAGCCGGCCTACTTCAACCACACCCTCTCCTGCGCGAAGGGGATCATGAAGAAGGCGGGCCTGAAGCCCGAGGACTTCGCCTACGCGATCTTCCACCAGCCGAACGGGAAGTTCCCCCAGCGGGCCGGCCGGAAGCTCGGCTTCACGGACGAGCAGATGGAGCCCGGCTGGCTCAGCCCGCGGCTCGGCAACACCTACTCGGGCGCCTCGCCGATCGGACTGTCGGCCACGCTCGACATCGCGAAGCCCGGCCAGCTGATCCTGATGGTCAGCTACGGCTCGGGTTCGGGAAGCGACGGGTTCGTCTACCGCACCACGGATCGCCTGCCGGAAGTGCAGGACCTGGCGCGGAAGACGACGGACTACCTCGACAAGAACCAGCTCTACCTGGACTACGGCACCTACGCCAAGTTCCGGGGCAAGATCCTGCGCTGACCGAGACTGCGAAAGGAAAGTGAAATCATGAGAGATGTCGCAGTCATCGGAGTCGGCCTTTCGAAGTGGGGAGAGCTGTGGGACCGCGGGATCCGCGATCTCTTCACCGAAGCCGGCACGAACGCGATCGACAACGCCGGCGTCGACAAGGTCGAAGCGATCTTCGTCGGTTGCATGACCGGCGGAATGTTCACCCAGCAGGAGCACATCGGGGCGATGGTCGCCGACTACCTCGGCATGGCCCCGATCCCCGCCACGCGCACGGAGAGCGCCTGCGCGTCGGCCGGCACCGCGTTCCGGACCGGCCTCATGGCGGTGGCCTCCGGCTACCACGACGTCGTCATGGTCGGCGGCGTCGAGAAGATGACCGATGTGGACGGCGCCGGCGCCACGACGGCCCTCGCCGCCGCGTCGGACCAGGAGTACGAAGCCTTCCACGGCGTCACGTTCCCGGGCCTCTACGCCATGATGGCGAACGCCCACATGGCGAAGTACGGGACGACGCGCGAGCAGCTCGCGATGGTCTCCGTGAAGAACCACGCGAACGGCGCGAAGAACCCCCACGGCCAGTACCCGTTCCCCGTCACGCTCGAGCAGGTGATCGGCGCGGTCGGCGTGGCGGACCCGCTCGGCGTGCTCGACTGCTCCCCCATCACGGACGGAGCGTCGGCCGCGATCCTGTGCCCGCTCGACAAGGCGGCGAGCCTCTCGAAGGCGGCGCCGATCCGCGTCATCGGCAGCGGCCAGGCGTCGGACAGCCTGGCGCTCCACCAGCGCGCGGACCTGACGGCGATCGAGTCAACCGCGGCCGCGGCCCAGATGGCCTACGCCATGGCGGGCGTCGGGGCGAATGACATCGACTTCGCCGAGGTCCACGACTGCTTCACGATCGCCGAGATCATGGTCATGGAGGCCCTCGGCTTCGTGGAGAAGGGCCACGGCGGGAAGGCCGTCGAGGCCGGCGAGACCCAGCTCGACGGACGGATCCCGATCAACACGAGCGGCGGCCTGAAGTCGAAGGGCCACCCGGTCGGAGCGACGGGCGTCGCCCAGATCGTGGAGGTGGTCACCCAGCTCCGCGGCGAGGCCGGCGAGCGGCAGGTGGCGGACGTGAAACGGGCTCTGGCCCAGAACATGGGCGGCACGGGCGCGAGCTCGACCGTTCACATCCTGGAGGTGGCCTGATGCCGACGACACCATCCCGTTCCTGGCGTGAGAACCCCCAGCGCTACCGCATGGAAGCGGGCAAGTGCGCGAAGTGCGGAGAGGTCCACTTTCCGCCGCGCCGCGTCTGCATGAAGTGCGGCGCCCGCGAGTTTACGACGATGGTCCTCTCCGAGGAGGGGAAGGTCGTCACCCACACCGTGATCCGCGTGGCCCCGGACGGCTACGGCGACCAGGCGCCCTACGCGATGGCGGTGGTGGAGCTCGACGGGGGCGGCCGGCTGATGTCCCAGGTCGTGGACTGCGACCCGGAGGCCGTCACGATCGGCATGCCGGTCCGGATCGAGTTCCGGAAGGTGGCCCAGGACGGCGCGGGCGGCGTGCTGCAGTACGGGTACAAGTGCGTGCCGGCCTAGCCGAGATATGACCACGAACTACGAAACGATCCGTTTCGAGATGGACGGCCGGACGGCGAGAGTCACTCTCGCCCGTCCGGCCGTTCGCAATGCCTTCAACGAGGTCCTGATCGCGGAGTTGCTCCGGGTGCTCGACGAGATCGAGAACCTGGAAGTAGATGGGGAGACAGCCCGCGTGCTCGTCCTGACGGGAGAAGGCACGGCGTTCTGCGCCGGCGCCGACCTCGGCTGGATGGGCAAGATGCGGGACTACTCGTTCACGGAGAACCTCGCCGACTCGCTCGAGCTGGCGAAGTTGATGCGCCGTATCTATGAATACCCCCTCCCCACCATCGCGATGGTGAACGGCGCGACGATCGGCGGCGGCAACGGCCTGGTCGCGGCGTGCGACATCGCCGTGGCGGCGGACACCGCGGTCTTCTCTCTGTCCGAGGTGAAGATCGGCCTGGTGCCGGCCTGCATCGGCCCCTACGTGATCAAGCGCATCGGCGAGCGCGCCGCCCGGGAGTTGTTCCTGACGGGTGAGCGGATCGACGCGGCTCGGGCCCGGGCCGAAGGCCTGGTGAACGAGGTCGCGGCGCCGGCCGATCTGGCCGAGCGGGTGAATCGCTATGTGAAGCTTCTGCTGTCGTCGGGCCCGGCCGCGCTGGGTGTCAGCAAGGAGCTGATCCGCAACGTTCCGGGCATGGACCTTTCCGAGGCCGGCCCGTACACGGCAAAGATGATCGCGAAGCTGCGAATCAGCGACGAGGCGCAGGAAGGCATGGCGGCGTTCTTCGAAAAGCGCCGACCCCGCTGGGCCGACCCGAACAAGTGAGTCAGACTCCGTTCGGACACTTTTCCGAACATCGGTGCCAGACTCACACTCACGGTCGGCTCAAGAGAGTCG
>JBDLIY010000074.1:0-12460 GCA_039714635.1 Planctomycetota bacterium | reverse complement strand
GGACGGAAATCCAGGGCGCCGGCATCGAGCGGATGGGCGAGCTGACCTCGGGCTGCGTCTGCTGCCAGATCAACACCGCCTTCGCCGCCGCCGTCGGGGACATCATCGAGACGGCGAAGCCCGACCTCATCATCATCGAGACCACGGGCCTCGCCGACCCGGGCAACCTCGCCGCGGAGGTCACGAGCGTGGGCCTGATGCTCGACGCCGTGATCACCGTCGTGGACGCGGAGGTGGTGGAGACCCTTCTCGAGGAGACGGACGTGACCGGCCGGCAGATCCGGGCCGCCGACTTCCTCGTCCTGAACAAACTCGACCGTGTCTCCGAGGCCGACCGGAACCGGGTCGAGAAGTGCCTCCGCAAGCTGAACGGCCGGGCGCCGATCCTGCCCTCCGAACGCGGCGCGATCGACGGGGAGGTGCCGTTCGCTTCGTCGGCCCGCACCTGGCGCGACCGGCTCGAAGGCGCGGGGAAGGGCCAC
This sequence comes from Planctomycetota bacterium, assembly GCA_039714635.1. Classification (GTDB taxonomy): domain Bacteria; phylum Planctomycetota; class JAJSAM01; order JAJSAM01; family JAJSAM01; genus JBDLIY01. Next base: position 11,978 of record JBDLIY010000074.1, on the reverse strand, counting down.
GTCGAGGCGGACGGCTTCGGCGCCTTCTCCTGGGAGGGTGTCCTGGCCCTCGACCGGGAGAAGTTCGAGCGGTTCCTCCGGCGCCTGCCGAAGGCGATCTTCCGCGCGAAGGGCATCGTCCGATTCTCGAACGCCACGTGGCCGAGCCTCTTTTCCTTTTGCACGGGCAGGAACGAGTTCCGCTACCTGAAGCTCCCCGCCGGTGAGTTCACGAACCGCGGGGTCTTCATCGGCCGGGACCTCGCCCGGCAGCGGGAAAAGCTCCTGAAGTCGATCGCCCGGTGCGAAGTTAGGGGCTTCCCGGCGGGGCGGAACCTGTCGAGCCTGGGTGACAGGCAGGGGGGAGGCCGGTCGTGATCATCATGAAGTTCGGAGGCACCTCGATCAACGACGCGGACCAGGTCCGCAAGGTGATCGACCTCGTCCGCGACCGGATGGACGACCGGCCGGTCGTCGTCGTCTCCGCCCACTCCGGCGTCACGAACACCCTCGACGCGCTGGCGAAGGCCGCCCTCGACGGGCCGGTCAGCATCGAGCCGGTGCGCGAGCGCCACGCCGACATCCTCGCCGACCTCGGCCTGCCGGCGGACCTCCTCGACGACCTCCTCGACGAGCTCGACTCGCTCCTCACCGGCATCACGCTCGTGAAGGAGCTGACGGACCGGTCGCTGGACTACATCCACTCCTTCGGCGAGCAACTCTCCTCCCGCGCGATCGCGGCCGCGTTCCGCAAGGCGGGCCTGCCGGCCCGGGCGCTCCTCGCCTGGGACCTCGGCCTCGTCACGGATTCCGCGTTCGGCGCCGCCCACCCGCGGAAGGAGTCGTACTCGCGCATCGCACGGGCGCTTTCGACCGTGACCGACCTTCCGATCGTCACCGGATACATCGCGAAGGACCGCGACGGGAACATCACGACGCTCGGCCGATCGGGCTCCGATTTCACGGCGGCGATCATCGGGGCGGCGGTCGGCGCGGAGGAGATCCAGATCTGGACGGACGTGGAGGGCGTGATGAGCGCCGACCCGCGGATCGTCCCGGAGGCGACGAGCATCCCGCAGCTCTCCTTCCACGAGGCGTCGGAGCTGGCGTACTACGGCGCGCGGGTGATCCACCCGTCGACGATGGTCCCCGCCGTGGAGAAGGGCATCCCGCTCCGCGTCCTCTCGACCCTCGAGCCCGGCCACCCGGGCACCGTCATCCTCGGAGTGAGCGAGCACGGCGACTCGGCGGTCAAGTCCATCGCCCAGAAGCGCGGGCTGACGCTGATCAACGTCGTGTCGACCCGGATGCTTCTCCAGCACGGTTTCATGGCGCGGCTGTTCGACGTCTTCGCCCGCCACGAGGTCGTGGTGGACATGATCGCCACGTCGGAGATCTCGGTCTCGATCACGACGGACAGCCGCCGCGACCTGACGCCGTGCCTGAAGGAACTCAGCGACTTCGCGGAGGTGGAGATCGAGCGCGGCCTCGGCATCATCTGCCTCGTGGGCGAGGGGATCCGCACGGTCCCGGGCGTGACGGCGCGGATCTTCACGACGCTGTCGGAGGCCGGCGTGACGACGAGGATGATCTCGGTCGGCGCGACGAAGATCAACGTGAGCTTCCTGGTGGACGACGCGAACGTGGAGAAGAGCGTCATCGCGCTCCACGAAGCGTTTTTCTGCTAATCGGGGTCAGACCCCGATTAGCAGATCCCGGGACTAGCAGCCTGCGCGGTCACTCCAGCCAGCGCCCCACCGGCCCGGTCAGGAACGTCTCGACCGGGATCCCGTCTCCGCCGACCAGCAGTCGCCGGCAGTCGGGGTACTTCGTCGCGAAGGCCGCCATGCCGGGAAGGGAGTCCCTGCGGCGCCCGCTCTTCACCTCCACGGCGGCGACCGCCCGGCCCGCGCGGATCACGAAGTCCACCTCCCGGTTGCGCTCGCGCCACCAGAAGACCTCGCACTCGCCGGTGAAATCCGCGTTCACGAGATGGGCGCCGACCGCGGACTCGACCACTCTCCCCCACCGGCCCGGGTCGCCCCGGACTTCCTCGAAGCCGAGCCCGGCCTGCGCGCTCATCAGAGCGTTGTTCGCGACCTGCAGCTTCGGACTCGAGCCCCGGCGGCGGACCTCGCTTCCGGAGTACTTCGGAAGCCCCGTCAGCAGTCCAGAACTCCCGAGCAACTCGAGGTAGTGAGCCAGCGTCGTCGTGTTCCCGGCGTCCTGGAGTTGGCCCAGCATCTTCGTGTAAGAGAGGATCTGTCCCGAGTACCGGGCGCCCAGATCGAACAGGCGGCGAAGCAGCGCAGGTTTTCGCACAGCCGAGAGCAGCAACACGTCCCGGGAGATCGTCGTCTCCACGAGGGCATCGAGGACGTACCTTCGCCAACGCTCCGGGTCCGGGATCAGCGGGGCCGCCCCGGGGTATCCGCCGTAGAAAACGTACTCGTCGAACGACAGGCCGAACGCTGCCTGCATCTCCGCGAAGGACCAGTGCGGCAGTCGGAGCACCTCGAACCGACCGGCCAGGCTCTCCGTGAGGCCATGCTGGACGAGCAGCGGTGCGGACCCGAGGAGGACGACACGGAGGTCCCGGCCGGCCCGGGAGTCCTCGTCCCAGAGCCGCTTCACGGACTCCGACCAGCCCTCCGCCTTCTGCACCTCGTCGATGACGAGAACGGCGGAATCGCGGCCGGCCTCGATTCGGGCGGCCTCCCACTGCTCGGAGATCCACTCCGGCCCGCGCAGGGCGGGCTCATCGGCGCTGGCGTAACGAAACGGAATGCCGCACCGGGCGACGACCTGGCGGACCAGAGTCGTCTTTCCCACCTGCCGGGCACCCGCGAGAATCTGGATGAACCGCCTCGGCTCCACAATCCGCCGGAGCAGTTCCCCTCCCCGGGACCGCTCGAACCCTGTGCTCGATCTACTCATGACATTAAGTAATATTACTCAATATTCAGAGCAAATCAACACTGCACTCATAACAAGTGTAGTGGAAATGGGTTATGGGCGGTCGGCCCAAAGTCCCGGATGAAGCGTTCCGAGCCGTCGAGTTCCCTCAGGTCCTCGTGGAACTCGATCCGGCAGTCGGCTGAGCCGTTTCAGAGCCTCGAAACCGGGCATAGCTATTGCAATTGCCCTTCATTCTCGAATATAATCAGTCGCTCATCCTTTCAATGGGCGGCAGGGAGGCTGAAATGAGGACACGTTGGATCTGGGCGTTGATCTTCGTCACCGCGGTGGCCGGTGCGACGATCGCCGGCAGCGCGAAGAAGTACCAGGCGGAGCTCGAGCGCCCCATCGAACTCGGCGTCAGCGGCGGCAACGCCGATTCCGACTATTGCTTCGCGGGCACCCTCGGCTGTCTCGTCGAGGACTCGAGCGGCACGTACTACATCCTGTCGAACAATCACGTCTTCTCGCGGGACATCAACGACGCGGTGACCGGAGATCTGGGTGACCGGGTGACACAACCGGCCACCCTGGACAACGGGTGTACGCGCGACTGGAGCGACGTCGTCGCGCGCGTGAGCGACTGGAAGGCGATCGACTTCAGCGTGGGCGGCACGAACGTCATCGACGCTGCCATCGCAAAGATCGTCGTGGGGACCGTGGACACCGACGGGACGATCCTGGGGATCGGCTCGCCCTCCGCCACGCCCGCCACGGCATCGGTCGGTCTCGCGGTCAAGAAGGCAGGACGGACGACCGGGAAGACCAAGGGGACCGTCGAGTTCACCGGCGTGACGATCACCGTCGACTACGGGAGCGGCCGCCTCGCCACCTTCACCGACCAGATCGCCGTCGGCGGCGGTTTCTCCCGCGCCGGGGACAGCGGATCGCTCATCCTGACGTCGGACGGGGATCCCCTCGCCCTGCTCTTCGCCGGGAGCAGCACCCACACGTTCGCCAACCCGATCCAGGCCGTCCTCACGGAGTTCGGCGTGACAGTGGTCGGCAAGGACACCGCCGGGGACAACGGCAAGGGCGGAGGCAAGGACAAGGACAACCCCGGCCAGGGCAAGAAGCCCAACGCGGCCGACGTGAAGGAGAAGAACTCGAAGGCGCTCCTCGCCATCTCCGGCGTCCGGGGCCACGGCCTCGGCAAGCGGGGCGGCAAGGACGTCATCGCGGTCTTCGTCGACCGCGATGACGCCGCGCTCCGCTCGAAGCTGCCGAAGAGTCTCGACGGCATCGACGTCGAGGTCGTCGTCACCGGAAACGTGACGGCGTACTGACCCCGGTCAGCGGGCCGATTTCGTCGTCCAGCTCCCCGCCTTCGTCTTGAAGAAGGTGACGGAGGTGAAGTAGAGCTTTCCTCCGACCTGGAGGGTCAGGCCGAGGTGAGCCTCGTCGCCCGTGAGGGCCGACAGGTCGAGCCCCTTGAACACCACGGCCATCTTGCCCTTCGTGCTCAGGTACTTGAACTTCGAGAGGATGTCGGTCTCCTCCTCGTCCTTCACGGTCCGCTTCAGCAGCCGGGCGTCCGCTCCGGTCAGGGCGTCCGTGCGGGACGCGATCGTGAGCAGCTCGCCGAACTCCCGCTCGAGGAGCACGTCGTCCCCGGAGACGAGCCGGATCGAGACCGTGTCCCCCTCCTCCGCCGCGAACGACGGGTCGGCGAGACAGAGCGCCAGCTTCGCCGAGTCCTCCCCCGGCCCCTTCACCTTCAACTTGCCCGCCGCGCAGACGAACGCGGTCGTCCGGTAGCCGGTCGTCCCGGCGAACTTCCCGGTCTCGTCCACGAACTCGTCGAGGCGGAAGCCGCGCCCACCGATGATCACCGTGGCCCGGACCGTGCCCGGCACGGTCACGCCGAGGGTGTCCCTCGACGTCTTCACCTGGATCAACTGCTTCGCCACGAGGACCTTCACCGAGACCAAGGAGCCGTCCGGCTCCTCCTTCTTTCCCGTCATGACCTTGGCGCTCTTCTTCACGAGCGTGCCCGGCTCGAACGTCACGACCCGTGAGCCGATCGAAAGCTGGAGCACGTCCGTCGCCGGATCGAACGTCTTCCCCGTCCGCCGGTCGGCGTTGTAGATGAAGGTCGCCTTCCACTTGTCGGTCCCCGGCCTGCCACCGGTCTTCAGGACCTGCTTCGCGATCCACAGGTTCGCCGCGATGTCACGGGCCTCGCCGCCGGTCTCCGGAAGCACGGCGAAGTCCATCGCCAGGACGAGAGTCTCCTCCGTGTCCTGGTCGACGGCGGTGAACGTCACGGGGAAGATGCCCACGTCGAGGGACGTCCCCCGGAGTTCGCCGCTCAGCGCGTCATAGGTCAGTCCCGAGGGGAGGCCCACGGCCGAGTACGCCACGTTCGTCGCGCCCTTCGCGGCCACGAGGATCGGCGGCGTGCGCTCGTACTTGATGTTGAAGACGGCCGGCGGGATCCCGAAGTAGTCCCAGTAGAAGTGGCTCGTGCTCGAGGGCGCGATCCAGGTCCGGAGGTTCGTCGTGATCGGCCCGCCGGCGTCGACGGCGGTCACGAGCACCTCGAACGTGCCCGCCATGGTCGGCGTGCCCGATACCTCTCCGGTCGCCGCGTCGACGGACAGACCCGGGGGCATGCCCGTCGCGGCCCAGGTCACCTTCCCGGTAGCGTCCAGGACGGTCCACTGGTCGTAGAACGGCGTCCCGACCTCGCCGTTGTTCAGCATGACCGTCTCGAATCGGAAGTCAGTCTCTGCCGGCAGGATCGTCACCGGCAGGTTCGTGGTGACCTTGTTGTCACCCTCCCCCCGATCGGTGATCGAGAAGGCGACCCAGAACGTCCCGGGGGCCGTCGGCGAACCGGAGACCTCGCCGGTGAGACCATTGAGGCTCACCCCCGGAGGCAGGCCGGCCGAGCCGAAGATGTACGGCCCGATGCCGTTCTCGACGGAGAGCGTGACGGTGTATTCCTCGCCGACCCGGCCGTCCGGCAGGTCGCGGTTGGCGAACGACGCCCCGGAGTTGCCTCCCCCGCCGACCGCGCTCGTCTTCATGGTCGTCACGAGTTCGGCCACGGACAGCCCGTCGTCCGCGGTGAACGTGACGTCGAACTGGCCGACTTCGGTCGGGATCCCCGTGATCGAGCCGGAATGCGGATCGAGCGTCAGGCCCGTCGGCATCGAGCCGGTGCTGATCCCGAACGTGACGGTGCCGCCGGCGTTCGCCGTGATCAGGGTCGCGACGTACTCTCCGTTCGTCGTGCCGTCGGGCAGCGTGTCGGTGAGGAACCGGAAGTTGTCCCCGGGCTCCGCACCGGCCACCGCGACGAGAACCAGAACGAGCAGGACGGTCCGGACCACGCCCGGCCGCCGGTCTGCAATCCGTCGAGTTTCCATTTCCTCACCCTTCCGGGCCTCAACGGCCCTCGCCCCAGTAAATGATCCGCCGCGCGGGGTCGCGAGGCAGGTAGATATCGAGGAACTCGTAGCCGGTGCTGCTCGTGCGAATGTCGTAGTTGACGAAGAGGGAGCCGTCGTAGACGATCGCCTCGTCCCGGGACACGAGCGCACCGTTGAACGTGGAGGCCCCCACCTTTCCGGACAGCATGTGGTTCGTGTAGATGATCGCGTCCACCTGCCGGACCTGCGAGTCCGCATTGGCGCGGATCTTCGCGTCCGAGAACGAGGATTCGTAGAACTTCCGGGCGGTCAGTCCGCCACCGCCGTCGTCCTTCATGCCCCCGTCGTACGCCCGGTAGTTACCGTCGAAGACCGGGTTCCCGTCCTTGTCGATGTATGACACGTAGCCATTCGCCGCGTCGGACGGATCGACGATGTAGGGTTGCGTGAAGGGCGCCGTCTGGTACTTCCTCGTCACCGACAGCCACTCGGAGCCGGTGTAGTCGCCGAGGAGGACCGAACCCTTGGCGGCCAGGCCGACCATGTCCTTCGTCGCGTTCGCGGCGTGGACCGAGCCCATGTCCGTCGACCGCTTCGGCCACGCCGGCGGGTCCGCGTAGGTCAGGTTGCCGATGATGTGGACGTTCCGCCCGGCGAAGATCGTCCCCTGTCCCTTGATGACGCCCTTGAGCACGACGTCGTTCTTCACGACGACCGGGCCGTTGATGATGATCGGATTCACGTCCGTGCCGACGAGCAGGAGGTTCTGCTGCTCCCCGACATCGTCCCCCAGAACCGCGTTGACGACGACCTTGCCTCCGTGGCTCAGGGTTCCACCCTTGGCCTTTGCGATGGCCGTGTAGTCGGAGAGGTCCCCGAGGTACGGCATGACCACCTTCGCCTGGCTCGCAAGCTTCTCAGGGGCGCCGTTGTAGCCGTCTCTGAGTTCGTACTCGTCGAGCTTTCCGTTCCCGTTCGCGTCCTCCCCGAAGTCGAGGACTCCGTTGCCGTTGGCATCCTCGGTGGGAGCGGTGGGGTTGGAGGGCCGGATCCGGTCCCCGTAGTGATCGTTGTACCAGACCAGATCCTTGAAGCGGGCGTCGCCCTCGATCGATCCGATGGCACCCAGCTCTTCGTTCTCGCTGGCGTAGATATCACCGTTGACGGTCGCGCTCTTGAGCGAAAGGTTCCCGTTCGATCGAACGCTTCCGTTCACGGTGACGCCGGCTCCCCAGAGCCAGCCGAAGTTGTTGATGAAGTAGGCGTGGTCGAAGACCTGGGCCGGCTTGTGACCGTAGCGGATCACCGCCGTGAGGGTCCGGCTCGCCTTGATGTTCTCACCGGTGGCCACGACCTTCACGTCGACGTATTCCCCCTCCACCACGTGGAGGTCCGTCACCTCCGCGCGGTAGGTGCTGCGTCCGAGGGTCCGACCGTCGATCCGGAACCGGGCGAGTGGATCGGAGCTTCCGTCCAGTCCGTCGAGCGCGTGGACCCGCGTCTTGGGATCCGCGTCCCGGTACTTCGGCCAGAGACTCTCGACCACCTCGTTCATGGCGGACTCCGCCGCGTTCCAGGCACTCGCCTCCATGACCTGGAGCTCGACGTCCCTCACCCTGGCCAGCGATGTGGTCAGGAAGGCCCCCACCAGCATGACGGAGGCCACGACGAGCACGAGGACCACGAAGAATGCCGAACCCCTTTCCTCACCTCGGAATCCGGCGACCTTTCGCATTTCTCACCTTGGAGAAGAGCCCGGTACCCGGTCCACCGAAGTGACGGACACTCACCGGACGGAGCATCTCCAGTTCGGGATCGGCAGAATACGGGCCGGGACCTTAGGAGAAACCGCGGCCCGCCGGGGGAGGAATCAGCTTTCGAGGTCCCGGAAGAAGCGGTCCGAGTCCTCCAGCTCCTTCAGGTACTCGTGGAACTCGATCCGGGAGTCGGCGTCGATCGGGTCGCGCCGGGACGCGTCGTCTCCGAGAAGCATCGCCGAGACCCAGCGCGGGAGCGTCAGGTCGCCCGTGATCTCCTTGCCGTCCACCGGGTCGAGGATCTCCACCAGGCCGGCGCGGCGCAGGGCGCCCGACTCGATGAGCAGCACCCGGTTGCCCAGCAGCTCCTCGGGGCTCTTGCTGACCATCTTCACGCACTCGACGGCCTCGAGACCGGGGCTGCCGTAGTAGCACTCCTGCACGAGGAGGGCGACGAGGATCAACTGCTCCTCGCGGGTCAGGCGCGCCTCGCGGGCGAGGCGGATGATCGGGAAGCTCTCCGCGGCCTCGGTCAGCTCGAGGCGCTCCGCGATGCGGCGGGAGAAGGCGACGACGCGCCGGTCGATCAGGCCCGCCGGCTCCGCCTCCTCGTAGATGCGGTTGCCGTAGGGATCCACGTCGAACGCCGCGTTCGCGCGGCGGAGCAGGAAACCGGTCAGCCGGGCGAGGTCCGCCAGGTGCTCGTAGTGGCTCGCGTAGGCGCGGGCGGGCGTGGAGAACGCCCCCGCCGGGGTCACGTCGGTCTCGATGGCCTCGAACAGCGTGTCCGAGAGGCGGAACCGGGACTCCAGGACGCCCTGGCCCTCCACGACGGGCTCGACCGCGCCCGAGGCGAGCAGGGCGGAGTCCGGACCGAGCGCCGACGCGCCGGCCAGCACGCCGTAGGTGGAGGGGAAGAGCGTCCCGAGGATCTCGCGGCCCGACAGCGTCCCCTCCGCCGATTCGAAGCGGCGGTTCAGGAGCATGAGGAGGACCATGACGTCCCGCGGCTCGAAACGGCTCTCCGTCTCGAGGCGGCCGAGCGCCCCGGGCAGACCGATCGTCACCACGCTGCCCGCGATGGACCGGACCTCCTCCAGGAGGGTCTTCCGGTCCACGGGGGTCCCGTCGTCCCCGACCCGTCTCCGCAGGCTTCCCAGCCGGTCGGAGAGGTCGAGGATCCTCTTCAGTCGTTCACGTTCCTTGAGACCGAGCGCCAACTCGAAACCTCCGGGCGCACCCATTCACGCAAGAAAGGCCGCCGGGATGTACCCGTCCGACCTTGCTTTCCAAAGCGAATTATACCCCTGTCGGTGACAGAGGTTCGGTTTTCGGGTCCCTTGATTCGGGCTCGTTGACTCGGAAGGCCCGCGGTCGGTACGATCCGCCCTCCCGTCACGCACGGCGGGGATCCCCGGGGCTCGTGTCCCGGGGCCGAAGTGCGGCCGTACACCAAGAGCGCCGATTCGCCCGGCCCGCAAGGAGCGAGGAGGGCGCAACCTTTCTGGTTTCAACCGAAGAGCGACGCAGCGGGGCGGGATGCAGCCTTGGCCGACCTCCGCGGCTCTGCCGCGGGAGCAGGCTCCGGGGGAGCCTGTGATCGGTCGGCCCTCGACTGTCGGCGCACTTCGGCCCCGGGACACGTAGGGCATGCTCGACAAGCACATTCTTCGTGGCGACATCCTGGAAGCGCTGGCGAAGTCGCCCGCCGCGACGGAGGACCTGCGGCTGATGATGCGGGTCTCGTTCCCCGCCGACATCGCGGAGATCGTCTCCGAACTCGATCCACCCGACCAGGTGCTCGTCATGCGCCTCCTGCCCCCTGAAAAGGCGGCGGAGACCGTGAGTGAACTCCCCGACGAGGTTCAGCGCGACCTGATCCTCAACCTGTTCACCAAGCGCGAGGTCGCGGGCATCCTCAACGAGATCGACCCGGACGAAGGCGCCGACCTCATCGGACTGCTACCCGAAGAGGAGGGTGAGGAGGCCCTGCAGCAGGTCGAGCCCGAGCAGGCCGAGGCGATCCGCTCCCTCGCCGAGTACGACCCGGAGACCGCCGGCGGCCGCATGACCACCGAGTACGTCACGGTCTCGCCGGCGCTGACGGTCGCCGAGACGCTCGACACCCTCCGGAAGGAACTCGACAACGAGTCGATCACGAACGTCTACGTGGTCGACCCCGGGGAGGCCCTCCTCGGCGTGATGAGCGTCCGTGAGATCCTCGAGGCGCTTCCGACCGCCTACGTCTCCGAGGTGATGACGACGGAAGTCATCTCCGCGCGCGCCGACGACGACCAGGAAGACGCCTCCCGCCTGCTCGATCGCTACGACCTGACGAGCCTCCCGGTCGTGGACGAGCGCGGCGGCCTCGTCGGCGTGCTGACTCACGACGACGCGATGGACGTCCTGGAAGAGGAGGCGGAGGAGGACATCGCGTACATCGCGGGATCGGGCGTCGTCTCGGTCCGCGACCCGGTGCTCCACCACCTTCGGCACCGGCTGCCCTGGCTCCTCATCACGCTCGTCGGCGGCGTCTGCGCCGCGCTCCTCGTGAAGTGGTTCAAGCCCACGCTCGACAGCATCGAGGCGCTCGTCTTCTTCATGCCGCTCATGGCGGGCATGGCGGGCAGCGTCGGCATCCAGTCCTCCACCGTCATGGTGCGCGGCTTCGCCACCGGCGAGATGGTGATGGGGATGAGTGCGAAGACGATCCTGCACCAGACGCTCGTCGGCGTCCTGACCGGCGCGGTCTGCGGGTCGATCACCGGGATCCTCGCGATCGTGCTCACCGGCGACATCGCGATGGGGATCGCGGTGACGTTCTCGATGCTCGTCGGCGTCGCCGCCGCCGCGGGGCTCGGCACGCTCCTGCCGATCGTCTGCGAGCGGATGGACATCGACCCCGCCGTCTCCTCGGGCCCCTTCGTGACGATGGCCAACGACCTGCTCGGCCTGCTGATCTACTTCGCCGTCGCGTCGCTGCTCCTCGTCGGGACGACATGAGCCGGATGAGCCGGATCGCCGCGCTCGACGTCGGGAGCAACTCCGTCCTGATGTGCATCGCCGAGGTCAGCGGCCCCGACGACTTCCGCGTGATCTACGACTCCGCCCGCACGACCCGTCTCGGCGAGGGACTCGACCGCACCGGAAACCTCTCGCCGGCCGCGATCCGCCGGACCGTGGAGGTCCTCCGGGAGTGCCACCGCAAGGCCCAGCTCCTCGGCGTCGGCATCGCGGAGGCCGTCGCCACGGCGGCGGTGCGGGAGGCGGAGAACGCCCACGAGTTCACGGACGCGGCGGAGGAGGTCCTGGGCATTCCCGTCCGGCCGATCGAAGGCAGGGAGGAGGCCCGACTGACCTTCCTGGGCGTCGCGGGGCCGGGCGCGGCCGGGCCGATCGTCGTCGTCGACGTCGGGGGCGCCTCGACCGAGATCACGCTCGCGCGGGACGGGGAGATCGTGCGGAGCGAGTCCCTGCCGGTCGGCGCGGCGAGGCTGAAGGAGGCCATCCCGTCCGAGGACATCCTTCGCTTCTTCGTCCGCGTCATCGAGGTGATCCCGGCCGACCTCCACCCCGAGGACGTGGCCGGCGCCCGCGTCGTCCTCGTCGGCGGCACCGCGACGACCCTCGCCGCGATCCGCCTGAAGATGACCCGCTACGACCCGGACCGCGTGGAGGGAGAGAGCTTCACGATCGACGAGATCCGGGCGATGGTGGCGTCCATGCAGGAGATGTCCGTCGAGGAGCGAAGCTGCGTGCCCGGTCTCCCGGCCAGCCGCGCAAAGATCATCACGAGCGGCGGTCTGGTCATCCTCCAGGTGCTCGAGGACCTGGGGATCGACGAGGCGACCGTCAGCGCCCGCGGCCTCCGCCACGGCCTGCTCCGCGAGATCACGCGCGGGGGGCG
>JBDLIY010000073.1:0-12512 GCA_039714635.1 Planctomycetota bacterium | reverse complement strand
TGAGCCGTGTCTTCGAGATCTACGACACGCGCGAGGACGCCGTCCGCGATCAGCCGGGCGACTGAGCCTCGTCCCCGATCATCCGCAGGGCCGCCGCCCCGGTATTCTCACTGCGCATATTCTTACCACGAATACCCGATCCCTGAATCCAGCTCCGACCAGTAGAATTCCGATCAAGATATGGCCGCTGAGAATCGGATCCTCCGCGGCTTGACGAGGTTTGCCCGACAGGTATAGTTCATCCGGCGACGCGACATGGTATCTCACCGACTCAGGGCACTCCGGCGCAGCCGCAAGCTCAGCCAGATGGAGCTGGCGGAACGGGCGCAGGTCTCACAGTCCTACCTCAGCCGATTGGAGAAGGGCGTGCTGGCGAATCCGTCGGCCGAGGTCGTCCAGCGGCTGGCCGACGCCCTCTCGGTGCCCGTCGCCCTCCTCTACACGAATCCCGGTGAAGAGGCATTGGCGTTGCGCGGAGAGCTTCAGGCCCGCGTCGAGTCGGCCGTGGAGTCCGCGGGGGAGGATCCGGAGGCGGCGCTCCGCGAAGCGAACCGCGCCCTGAAGGACTTCCTCTCCGGTCCCGGGATCCCCGAGACCGCGGAGATCGCGGACTGGGGGCGGCGCTTCATCGAGGGGAGGATCTCCCTGCTCCGCTTCGCGCTGCTCGAGCGTCACGGCATGGACGCGGGGTCCCAGCTCCTCGTCGTGGGCACCCTCTCCGGCGATTCGACGGCCGAGGTCTCCACGGTATCCGGCGAGGAGCGGCGCCTGCCCGCGCGGTTCTCCGCCCTGCGCGTGGAGAAGGAGGGCCTCGTGACCGGCGCGGGCCCCGGCGATTTCCTGCTCTTCACACCCGGCGAGAAACCGCGGGAGGGCGACCTCGCCCTGATCTCGAAGGCGGGCCGCCGCTACGTGCGGAAGGTCTACACCGCCCCGGACGACCAGTACCTCCTGATCCCGCCCGGCACGCCGGCCGACCCGACGCTTCCCCCGGGCAACTACGCCCGCGACGAGATCCGCGTCGAGGGCCGCATCACCGGGATCCAGTTCAGCCGGTAGGCTGCCGGGAGAACGGGTTTCCGTCGGATGACCGGGCCGCGCCCGACAGCCTGTCAGGCGTCGATCAGCTCGATCCGCCGGACGTGCCGCCCCCCCTCGAACGGGGTCGTGAGCCAGGTCGCAACGATCCGGAGCGCCGTCTCGAGGTCGATCATCCGCTCGCCGAGGGAGATCATGTTGGCGTCGTTGTGCTCCCGCGCGAGGCGCGCGGTCGTCTCGTCCCAGCAGAGGGCGCACCGGACGCCCTTCACCCGGTTCGCCGTCATCGCCTCGCCGTTGCCCGAGCCGCCGAGCACGATGCCGCGCTCGCACTCGCCGCTCGCCACCGCCTCCGCCGCGGGGCGGCAGAAGAGCGGGTAATCCGTCGACTCCTCGGAGTGCGTGCCGAAGTCCGCGACCTCGTGTCCCGCCTCCGTCAGCCAGGCCTTGATGGCTTCCTTGTACTTGAAGCCGGCGTGGTCCGTGCCCAGTGAGATCTTCATGGGGGCAGCGTACTGAAGCGACGCGAGGGTGCGAGCGGATTTCCGGCCACAGCTCTGTTCAATCATGTCGTTTGCCGGCCGGGGAGCACATCCGGTGTCCGAAACATCACGCGGGGGGGGCGATGGCCGATGAGCAGGCTGTCGGACGCGGCCGTATCGTGCCGGGACCCGCGACCCCGACAGCCGGCCCGGTCAGAGACCGGAGATCAGCGCCTTCGGCATGTTCCCCACGATCGTCTGGTACGCCTCGCAGGGCGTCCAGCAGTGCGGACACTGCCCGCACTCGACCTGGCGGCGGCGTTCCCGCGTCTCGGCGGCGTTCCAGATCGGCGCGAGGTCGAAGCCGGTCTCGCGCAGGTTGCCGAGCATCACGCCCCACATCGAGCACGGGTAGACCTGCCAGTGCGGATCGATGAAGACGCTCGACGCGAGAGCCTGGCAGGGCAGCGGGGACTTGCCCGTCGCGTAGAAGCGGCGGAGCAGGCGCTGGTACGTCGCCTCGAGCCAGGCGACCGGGTGAAGGCCCGCCCCCTTCCGGCGCAGGAACTCGTCCATGTCCCGAAGCGCCTCCTGCTCCTCCGGCAGCCCCATGCCCTCGTTCTGGTAGTAGTGCCCCGACTCCTGCGCCAGGTTGACGTGGAAGTCGCGGTACCCGACCCAGGGCAGGCGCTCCTTCACGGACTCGTAGATCTCGAACAGCTCACCGCCGTTGAAACGGGAGAGCGTCACGCCGAAGAAGACGTCGAGGTTCTTCGCCTTCAGGCCGCGGAGCGCGGAGTACGTGGCGATCACGTTCTCGAAAGCGTTTTTCCGCCGGCGCACCTCGTCGTGCTTTGCCCCCGCGCCGTCGAGGGAGACCGTCACGAGAAGCTTCGGCGGGTCGAGCGCGAGGATCTCCTCCACCCCGGCGACGATCTTCTCCGTCTGCTGGCCCGTCGTCGGGAAGTCGAGGAGGAAGAGATCCCGGTTCGTCGTCACGACCGAGCGCGCCACGTCGATCAGGTCGCGGCGCGTGAAGATCTCGCCGCCGGAGAGGTTCACCCACGGGAAGCCGCGGTTGACCGCGAAGAACCGCTCCACCTCGTCCGCCGTCAGCTCGTTCTCGACCTTCCGCTTCCAGATGTTGCACGTGAGGCACCGGCAGTCGCACCGGTACGTCAGGATGAACGTCAGCTTGAACGGCAGGCGGTTACGCCCGAAGTTCGACGCGAGCATCCGCATCCCCAGGCCGGCGAGGCGTCGGACGTACTTCATCGCGCGTCCTCCTCGAGACGGGCCACCGCCTGGCGCAGGGCGCCCCCCAGCTTCGCCTCTCCGCTGAGTTCCAGGTACTGCGCGATCCGTCCCATCCGGTGGAGCATGCGCTTTCGCATCGGACCGGTCCCGGGGACCGGCGGCCGGTTCGTCACCAGGTTGTGCGCGTGCTCCTTCACGAGCTTCGGCCGGTCGACCACGCCGGCGAGGTACGCCGCGTTCACCAGCGTCATCCCGTAGAGCTGCCGGTCCTCCGTCATTCCCCCCTGCCACAGGCGGACCGCGGCGTTGTAGGCGTTGAACGCCTGGGCGAGGTAGCCGGAAATCTTCGGTGAGTCGGCCGGTTCCCCCCCGATCAGCGCCTCGAAGGTCTCCCCCAGCAGCGCGTGGACCTGCGGATGGCGCGGATCCACCTTCACGGATTCGACCAGGTGCTCCCGCGCCTTCTCCGGGTCGCCGGCATCCAGGGCGAGGCGGCCGAGGTCGAAGTGGGCGATCGCGTTTTCCGGGTCCTTCGAGACCACGTCGATCCAGAGCTTCTCCGGGGTGGTGAATGCGTCGGCCCGATCCAGCGTGAGGGGCACGAAGACGACGAGGACGATCGCGGCGAGGGCGGCCCGGATCCACCCGCGGCCCGCGGCGAGCGCCATGAGCAGGCCGAAAGCCACGAGCGCCGGGTAGGCGAACCGGTTCGCCACCGCGACCTTCAGGGGGAACGCCAGCTGGAGCAGGGTCACCGGGGCGAGGGTCAGGAAGAACCAGAAGATCGCCAGGCTGGTCCGGGGAAGCCGGCGCCGAAGGGCGACGGCGCCGCCGAGGAGTACCGTCGTGACCATCAGCCCGAGCAGGGCCGCGGCCCGCGCGTCGGCGCCCCGCTCGATCCGGATCTCGAACGTCAGGTCCACGGGGACGAGCGTCGTCCAGACGTAGTAGACCGTGCCGGCCAGGACCGTCGCCGTCCGTTCGAGGAAGTTCTCCCGCACGACGTAGCCCTGGCCGAAACCGTCCGCGCCGAGAACCGCCAGGCGGACCGCCAGGTAGACGGCGACGACGCCCACCTGCACCGCGTAGTCCTTCCATCTGGACCGCACCTTCGCCGTTCCGTCCAACGCCGCGGCCAGGAACGGCGTCACGATCGCGGTCTCCTTCGAGAGAAGCGCGAGCAGGAGCACGACGGGCGCCGCCACGCGGCTCCCCCGCCGATGAAGCAGCACCGCACCGAGGATCCCCGTCGTCGCGAGCAGGTCCCCGCGCGACGAGATCCACGCCACCGCCTCGCTCGCCATCGGATGGAGCGAGAACGCCAGGGCCCCCAAGAGAGCGGGGACCGGGCGCTCCCTCCCCAGGATCCCGCGGAGGAGAAACCACACGAGGAACACGTTCACGAGGTGGATCAGCAGGTTCTTGGCGCGCTGGGAGCCCGCCGAGTCGGAGACGAGAGCTACGCTGCGGAAGGAGAGCGTCCGGAGCGGCCGATAGATCCCCTGCCAGCTCTCGTCGGCCGTCTGGGTGGACGCATCGGTGAAGTACGCGGGGATCGGGACCCCGGCGCGAACCGCCGCGTTCTCCTCGACGAATCGCTTGTCGTCGTAGACGTACTCTCCGGCCAGGGAGGGCAGGTACGCGGCTCCGCTCGCCGCCAGCAGGAGCAGCGAGAGCACGAAGACGGCGCGCTCGCTCACGACGTCCTCTCCGAGAGCAGCGCGACGGCGGCCTCCGTCACCTCGTCGACGGTGATGTTCTCGATGCAGACCGGCAGCCGGCAGAACGACGTCTTGTAGTTCAGGTTCGTGATGCAGGGGCTGCAGGGCAGGTCCTTGTAGAAGCTCCGGCTGCCCGGGGAGAGCGGCCCGTACAGGGCGGGCGTATTCGGTCCGTACAGCCCGAGAACCGGCGTCCCGAGCGACGAAGCGATGTGCACGGGCCCGGTGTCGTTCGAGACGACGATCACCGCGCGGTCGAGCAGGGCCGCGAGCGTCGGGAGGTTCATCCGGCCGGAGAGATCGACGGCCCGGTCCCGCCGTTCCATCCGGCCGATCACCTCCGCGACGAGGCCTCCTTCCTCCGGGGTCCCCGAGAAGACGGGGACGATCCCGTGGCCCGCCACGAGGCGGTCGGCCAGGCGTGCGAACGATTCCCCCGGCCAGCGCCGGCCGATGAAGTTGTCCCCGGAGCCGACGTGGAAGACGACGACCGGGCCTTCCCGTCCCGCCAGCAGGTCCTCCGCCCGCGCCGCGTCGGCATCGGAGTAATGGACCGGACTCGGTCGGTACTCCTCCTCGCGGACGCCGGCGGCCCTCGCGATATCCATGAAGGTGGCGGACATGTGCCGGTCGTTTCCGTAGGGCACGGGCGCGGTGTAGAGCAGGTAGCGGCCCTGGCGGGGCGTGTGGAAACCCACGCGCTGGGGCGCGCCGATCAGGAAGCCGAAGAGCGTGGACGTCCGGGCGAACTGTTCGAAGTCCAGGAACAGGTCGATCTTCCTCCGCCGGAGGCGGAACAGGTTCCGGAGCATCGACGAGACGAGCGTCAGGCTGCCCCCCTCGCGGATCGTCCACAGGTGGTCGAGGTTCGGATTGCCCTCGAGCAGGGACCGGTTGCCCTCGAGCGTCAGGAAGTGGATCTCCGCTTCGGGAAACCGTCTCCGGATCATCGAGAGGATCGGCAGGAGAAGGACCAGGTTCCCGATCCCCCACAGCTTGACGAGCAGGATCCGCCGGACCTGGATCGTCCCCTCGCGCGGAAAGAGCATCTCCCGGAAGAGATGCAGCGCCGCCAGCGTGTAGCAGAGGAGGATGCCGATGTACCGGTCCAGGTACTTCGCGACGCCGAGGTTCATCGATCCCCTCCGGCCTTCACTCCGTCCCGAGGCGCCCGCTGGAACAGGAGGTTCATCTCCGTATGGCAATTCCAGTAGCAGGCCTGGCAGTTCCGCAGTTCCCGGCGCTTCGCCTCGTAGGCCTTCGATCGCCAGCAGGCCGGAAGGCCGTCCGCACGGATCGTGGCGATCGGCTCGTCGATCTCCGAGAACGGCACACAGGGGAAGACGCGGCCGTAGCAGTCCACGACCGTCGACCCGTAGGGCGCGTAGCACTTCAATCCGGAGGGCTCACCCGCGAAGCACCGCGGGAAGAGCGAAAGGTAGCCCTTCGAGTTCTCGATCACCCCGCCGGGGTGCGTTCCGATCCTCTCCATGACGGCCACGGACTTCTCCGCGAACTCCCGCCGCCGGAGCATCTCTCCCGCGTCGAGCCCGTCATGGTACTCGTGCACGGGGATGAACCCCAGACTGTCGACGCCGAGTTCCTTCACGAGGTCGGCCATCTCGAAGGCCTTCTCCAGGTTCGACGACGTCAGGACCGTGGTGATGCCGATGCGGGGACGGCGCTTTTTCCGCTGGCGGAGCAGTTCCTCGATCCCCCCGAGGATGTGATCGAACGACCGCCGGTTGCCGCGGATCCGGTTGTGCGTCTCCGCGTCCGGCGCGTCCAGGGAGATGTTCACCGAGTGGATGCCCGTGCGGATCAGGTCCCGCACGTTGCCCTTCGACAGGAAGTGCCCGTTCGTGTTGACGTGCGAGACCATGCCCAGCCGCTCGATTTCCGCCAGCACGTCACAGAGGTCCGTCCGGATCATCGGCTCCCCGCCCGTGATCCCCACGCCCGCGGTGCGGATCGACTTGAAACCACGGACCAGGTCGATCATCTCCGCGGGCGTGAACTCGCGGATCCCCTCCTTCTTCCGCCGGACGGCCCGCGCCGGCAGTTCACAGAACTCGCAGAAGTAGTTGCACCGGTACGTGATGATCAGCGTGCCGATGGACGGCCCCACCAGCGGCCGCTTCACGCGGTCCGACAGCCAGGTCCCGAGCCAGCGCGCCCCGCCCTCGGCGAAGAAGGTGAATCCCCCCTCCTCGAGTTTGCGGACCAGGATGTCCCGGTACTGTTTCCGGAGTCCGAACGCGGACAAGTGACCTCCTCGCGTCGCCCGATTCTGACGGAACCGCTCCCGATCGGACGAGCCGACTCCCGGAGCATTCGGCGCGCTCCGGATACGGGAACGGGCGCCCGAAGGCGCCCGTTCACACACTCTCATTGCAGATTGGGTTTCCGGTCGTCGATCAGGTGCCGGCAGCCACCGGGATCCGGATCTGCCGGATGACCGGAAGCGGGCTGGCGAAGTCCTGCAGCGGATCCACCGTGAAGAACACGCGGAACCTCAGGTACTGGAAGTTGTCCAGCCGGTCGATCTCCGCCTCCGGCACCCAGTCCGTCGAGTTCACTCGCTCGGGGTCGAGGTCCGGATCCACCGGGTTGCCCGGATTGAAGACGTCTTCCCGCGCGCCCTGGAACTCGACCAGGATGGTGCCGTCGTTGAGGTCGAAGTCGATGACCGCGGTCCCGTAGTCCGGCGTCGGGAAACGCTGGTCGTACCAGGCCGACTGTGCGTAGGAGTTCAGGGAGAGACGCGGCGTGAAGGTTCCCACCAGGTCCTCACCCTGCGGAGTAACGGTGTCCGGAACGATGATGCTGCCGTCCGAGTCCTCGAGGCGGATGTAGCCTTCACCGCCCTCGCCACCGTTCTGCTTGTCGAGGCCCGCCCGGTTCGTGATCGAGTCGCCGAGGCCACCCGTACCGCCGAGCGCCTCGATGACCGCCAGCGCGTCGAGCGTGATCTCGCCGAAGCTCTGAAGCCAGACGGATCCACCGGCTCCGCCGCCGCCCGCCGCGCCCTGGCCGAGGCCGCCCGTCGACTCGTTGTAGGTGCTGCCGCCCGGGCCACCGTTCGCGGAGATACGGCCCGCGATGTCGATGTCACCGTAGGCGGTGATCTGGATGGCGCCACCGCCACCGCCGCCGCCGCCGCCGCCTTCGTCCTCGCCGCCGGGCAGGCCGTCGCCGAGCTGTCCGGAACTGGTCGGGCTCGGGTGGTCGTCCTCACCGCCGCCGCCGCCCCCGCCGCCGCCGCCGAAGCCCTGCGTCAGGGTCGGCACGCCGACGATCGCCGGAATGAGCGGCGCGTCGCTGAAGTCGCCCTCGCCGTAGGTGCCTCCGCCACGCCCGCCGCCGCTGCCCTTGAAGTTGGCGTAGTCGGCATCGCTGCCCGCGGTGGCGTGGCCACCGCCTCCGCCCGCCTCGCGCATCCGGGCCGCGTTCGGGGGAGAAGCGTCCGCCGTCGGAGTCTCCTCCTGATCGCCGGTCCCGCCGCCGTTCCCGCCACCGGTGCCGTCGCCGTCGATACCGTTGAAGTTACCACCCGTGCCAAGCACGGTCATGGCGCCGTCGCCACCGTCGGACCCACCGGGGCCACCGGATCCGCCCGGTCCGCCCGTCGGGTCCGTATCGCCGGCCGAGCCGGTCTGGCCCGTGCCGCCGGAGCGCCCGCCGACCTCGACTTCGCCGGCGATCGAGACGTCGCCCTGGCAGCGCAGGACCAGGCCGTAGTCGCCCTCACCGACCACCAGCGCACCGATCAGGATCTCGATCCCGGTGTAGTTGTACTGCTGCTGCTCGAGGGTCCCGGTGTCCAGGATCGTGACGTCACCCACGGTCGGGCTGAAGATCCCGTCCTCGCCGCTGCCGGCGAAGGGGGAGAACGTCGCGACGAGCGCGCCTTCCGTGGCGCCCACGTAGGGCTTGCTGCCGTTCCAGTTGGCCGTCGTGATGAGCGTCTCTTCCTGAACGTTGCTGGTGAAGTCCTCGACGATGTCCACCGGGTTGGTGGTCCCGGAGGAGGTCGCGAACGAGAACTTCGTCTGCGGCGGCACCGGCGCGCCGAGGAGGTCCCGGACGCCCTGGCCCACCGTCACCTCGAACCAGGAGTTTTCGGGAAGGTCGCTGAGGGGCGTCATCACCACCTCGACGAGCCCCAGACGGCTCTGGCGCAGGAACAGGGAGACGGCCAGCTGGGGCCGCCCGGGCTGCGAAACCCAGTTGAGGAAGAAGTTGTCCGGAGTCACCGTCCGCGGGTCGATCGGCTGGGAGAACCGGACGTAGATCTTCGAGTCCACCGGAGTGTCGCTCTGGCTGTCCGCCGGGCTCGAGTTGATCTTTCTCGGCGCGCCCGCGTTCTCACCGCCCAGGAACAGGAACGGGGAGGTCGTGGGGACCGTGGTGAACGAGCTGACGAAGGTGCGGCCCTCGCGCTCCACCACCGGAGAACCCTCCGTCGACTTGACGGTGTTCGTCTCCGGGTAGGCCGGAATCACGAGCGTGTAGGTCGCGCCCGGCTGGTATCCGCTGTCGGAGAGGTCAAGCCGCGTGGGCACCTCGGGGACGAACGTGACCGTCGTCTTCCGGGACTTGTCCATCAGGACCATCCGGTTCCCGTTCAGACCCGAGACGTAGCCCAGGTCGTAACGGATCTCGTCCGGAACGAGCTCGAGGTTGCCCTTCCTCTCGATCTCCTTGATCTGCTGATCGCCGATCGGATCCGGGTCGATGACCACTCGCGTGCCGCTGTCCAGGTCAAAGAGGAACGACCCCCGGATGAAGCTGCCGCGGGGCGCCTGCCCTCCCTGGGCTCCGGTCCGGAACTGAACCGAGTCGTGGTTCAGGCTCTTGGCCTTGACGTCGGCGGAAAACTCGATGCTGACGGACTCGTCCAGCAGGATGCCGGAGAAGTTGGGGACGCTGAAACGCGCCACCCAGAGGTCCTTCCCGTCGCTCTTCGTGTCACCGCTTCCGCCGCCGCAGCCGGCGACCCCGAGGGCCACCAGGGCGACGAGCAGCACGGCACCTGACCAGTTGTATGCCTTGCCCGTACGCATGAGCCAGGCTCCTTTCTCAATCCCTGTTCTTCTTCCCAAGTCCTGCCTTACGGGTTCCACGTCCGCGTTCGCTCGTCACCGCCCGCTGCTCTCGATTAGAGAGGGCGGAACGAGAACGGCATCTGCACCTGGTCGAACACGGGGACCGTCTCGGAAATGAGGTTCGCCTTCAACTCGATACGGAACCGGATGAACCGGTGGAAGTCCGCCACGTCGATGTTCGTCCCCCAGCTCGTGTACGTCAGCGGGTCGGGGATGATCCGGAACGGGTTGGACGGGTGAGGCATTCCGTCCGCGCCCTGGAACTCGATCGTGTAGCTCGCGCCACCGGACTGGACCGGCGGCGAGAGGATCGGCTCGCCGTAGTTCGGCATCCCCTGGGCCGTGTCGTAGAACTTGCTCTGCGCGTTCGTCACACGCCGACGGAACACAAAGGCGGAGTCGTAGATCATCGGGTAGCCGTCCGGGTAGAAGGCGTCGGGGAAGTTGCTCTCCACCGCCGTCTTCGTCAGCCCGAGCAGCGACCGGATGCCCACGTAGTCGGGCGAGGTCGACAGGCCGTGGAACCAGGTCCGCATCGTCTGGCAGTCCGGGGCCGAGTCCATCTGGAAGTCGACCACGAGGTGGTCGGCACCGTTGTAGTCGAACGGGTTCGTGATGGTCGGCCACGCCCAGTGGTTCGTGATGGCGGTGATCGTTCCCGGAGGGATGTTCACGTCCGCGTCCTGCGGGATCGAGTACTCGCCGTCGTAGTGCGCCAGCGGCACGCCGTTCGTGAAGTTGGGGTCGAACTTCTTGCCGAGGACCGCGTTGCCGTTCGTCGTGTGGCCGAGCCGGATCTGGATGTTCTCGTGCTTCGCGGCGAACAGCGCGTTGGAGGACGGGCCCCAGTAGATCTGCGTCACGGCGCCCGTCACGTTCCCGAGGTCGTCGCCGGCCTCGTAGCTCATCATCACGCGGCAGCCGTCCGCCCAGGCACGCGGGCAGGCGGTACTCGCGGTGAGAGAGACGAGAGGGAAGTCCACGAGCAGGTTACGGGTCTGAACGCCGTCACCGTCGTAGTGGACGATGACCGTCGACGTCGTGATCTCGCCGCCGACCAGCCGACCCTCGTTGACCGTGTTCCACTCCGCGCGGTCGACGATGCTCGGGTCCGTGTCCTCGTACGTGTTCGTGTCGAAGTCCTCGGTGAGGTTCGAGATCGTGTCCACGTCCGGGTTGAACTGGGTCGTGAAGACGAGCTTCTTCGGGTTCGACAGCGGGTTGCCGGCGAGGTCCTTGATGTCGAAGGTCGTCGTGACCGAGATCCGGTACGGTCCCGTCCCGTAGTGGAAGGACGGCGAGAAGTAATAGCGCAGGCCGTCGTTGCTGGGCTTCAGGGTGCCCGGGACGTCGATCGGACGACCGAGGTAGTCGAGAACGTCCTCGTTCTTGACCAGGACCGTCACGCCGGGGTTCATGCTCGCCTGCGCGATCGGCTCGTCGAACTCGAGGATGATCTCGGCGTCGAAAGCCACCGAACCGTCCGAGGCCCGCTCCGGCACGAAGCCGAGCTGGCCGGAGCCGTTCATCCCGATGAAGCTCGGCTGGTCGAGCTCGGGGGCGTAGAGCTCGCTCGTGGAGAACGAGGCCACGTACTCCTTGATGATCGGCTTGCCCGCCTTGTTGAGCAGCGACTTCTGCACCGTCGGCGGAGCCGGCAGGTACACGCGGTGGTTCGCGAGCGCCTCGAACCCGAAGGGCCGGTCACGCTTGATCAGGTCCAGCGGAGTGTTCTCCGGGTACCGGTCCACCTGGGACTGGGACCGCGTGGGGTCGAAGAAGACCGTTGCCGCATCTCCGGGCATCCCGTAGGTGCCGCCGCGAATCAGGGCGCCCTCCACGGGCATCGAACTCGTCGAACCCGTCAGGATCCGGAACGTGCGGATCGTGAGGGACGACTTCTTGACCGGAGCCGAGAAATCGACCTGCAGCAGGCCGTTGCGATAGACGTCCGTACGGTTGTTCAGATTGAAGTACGTGACGAACAGGGCCTCATCGGCCGGCGTCCCGCTCTGTCCCGTCGAACCGGCGCCGCATCCCACGATCGGAATCCCGACCGTGGCGACGACCGCGAGGAGCAGAACGAGGCGGACGGAGAGACTCCTAGTCATGCTTGGGGACATGCTGGTCTCCTTCGGATTCAT
Source organism: Planctomycetota bacterium (assembly GCA_039714635.1). Lineage (GTDB taxonomy): Bacteria > Planctomycetota > JAJSAM01 > JAJSAM01 > JAJSAM01 > JBDLIY01. The sequence goes on along the minus strand of JBDLIY010000073.1, from coordinate 762 downwards.
GCACGGTACGATCCGGAAGCCCCGCAGCCGGAAATGCCCCGGAATCCAACAGCTCCGAGACCTCCTGATCCGGCCGGAAATGGTAGGTAGACAGGCACTTGCTGTCAAGCACGAAAGCCTCCGTACGGCACACCACGGACAGACCTCGGCCGACCCATGGCCGACCGGACCTCGGAGTACGAATCGCAACGCCTGTGCCAAGCGGGAGACGTTGGGTTTCAAGGGTTTGTGGCGACCGTGCACGGCAAGCGTGCGATTCTGCTACGCGGACCCGGAGCGGAACCGCTCATGGGTCGAGAGCGTGTCCCCGGCCGCCGTCGCCACGATCCGGCCATGGAGGCGACGCGAAAGGAACGGGCAGTTGCGGCCCATCGACCGCAGGCAGTCCTCCGTGAACTCGAACGGGTTCCCGAGGTCGACGAGGTTCACCTCCGCGCGCTCGCCGTCCGCCAGGCGCCCCCCCGCCACGCGGCCGATCCGGGCCGGCCCCTCCGTGAAGCGGTGGACGAGGTCTCCCAGGGAGATCGCCCCCGTCCGGACGAGGCCGGTGTAGACCGCGGCGAAGGCGGACTCCATGCCGATCACTCCGAACGGCGCGGCCGCGAGCCCCCGGGCCTTCTTCTCGAGGGAATGCGGAGCGTGATCCGTGGCCACGGCGCCGATCGTCCCGTCGGCGAGGGCGGCGACGACCGCGGTGCGGTCGCTCTCCTCGCGCAGCGGCGGGTTCATCTTGAAGTCCGGCCCCGTCACGTCCGCGTCGGT
>JBDLIY010000072.1:0-12547 GCA_039714635.1 Planctomycetota bacterium | reverse complement strand
CCTTCGTCAGAACGGAGGAAGGCGGGGGTTCCTCCTTGCCGCCAGGCTCTGTCGCTAGCGGAAATCCAGGCACGCGTTCTCAGGATCATCGCGGGAAATCGCAGCCCCGAAAGCTACCTGGCCGGAGCCACGGTTCTACACCAGGCCGAGGACACGCCGAGGTTCTCGCAAGGGCTGGATCTGTTCCACGATCTCGCGGAGAGCGTGGCGCTCTGTGCCGAGGCTGACGCCGTCACCCTGCGGGAGGCCGGGTTCGATGTGCGGTGGCTTCTGCAGAGGCCGACGTTCTACCGTGCCGTAGCCACGATCGAGGGCGAGGAGCTCAAGCTCGAGTGGGCGCAGGACAGCGCGTTCCGGTTCTTCCCCCTGGAGCAGGATGACCAGTGCGGGTGGCGGCTGCACTTCGCCGACGCCGCCGTCAACAAGGTCCTGGCCCTCGCCGGACGAGACGAGATCCGTGACTTAGTCGACATCCTCCACATCCACGACACATACCTTCAGCTCGGTACGCTGGCCTGGGCGGGCTGCGGCAAGGATCCGGGATTCACTCCGGCCTTTCTTCTCGATCAGGCGGGGCGGCACGCCGCCTTCACGCAGGCCGATCTCGACCGTTTGGATCTGCGAGAGCCCCTCGACCTGACGGACATGAAGCGGCGATGGCTGGCGGCCACAGAGCAGGCCCACGAGTTGGTCAACTCCCTGCCGGCCGAGGAACTGGGCTGCCTTTTCGTCGATGCCGAAGGCGTGCCCGTCACTCCCGATCCCAGGAGTTCCGGGTTCGCGGACCTCACACGCCACCACGGCTGCATCCGGGGCGCGTGGCCACGCATCCTGCGGAGGGAGTAGAGCAACGTTGGACCAGCGAGACCGGATACGCGTCGATCCGCAGTATGTCCCGGCCAGCGTGTATCACGGGGATCCGGATCCCGCTCTCCGTGATCATGGACAACGTCGCTGCCGGCCTGGGAAAACGCGCCCAACTCGGGCGTGTGTCGATGGTTGAGTCTGGTAGCGGCGGGTGGATTTGAACCACCGACAAGAGGCTTATGAATCCTCTGCTCTACCCCTGAGCTACGCCGCCACCGTTGAATCGTCTCAGAGTCTGGCAATGGTAAGAACCGCGGGCGCCGCGTCAAGTTCCGGAAGGCCTGCCGTCCCGACTTTCAAGCGCCCGGCTTCAGCGCCGCGTGGGCCTCCGCCAACGACTTGCTGCGGGCCTCCTCCGGAGCGGCCGGGTCGTACGCCAGCGGCTTCGCCAGGATCTCCCCCAGCACCTTCACCGCCGCCGCCGCCGTCGCCGGGGCGCCCTCCCGCGACGTCAGCCAGCGGTCCAGCGCCGGCCAGGCCGACTCGCCCATTCCCTTCAGACCATCCACCGCCGCCTGGCGGACCGCGGCGTCCGCCGAGTCCAGGACGTCGATCAGCTTCGCGATCTCACGACCCGACGACGCGCGCTCGTCGATCCTCCGGGCGCGCTCCCCGTAGTTCGGATCGCCGAGGAGCGGCTGGATCGCCGCCACGGCAGCGTCCCACTCCTGCCCCGCCAGGCGGCACTCGCCGAGCTCCAGCCGGACGTCCCGGACCGGCGCGCCCTCGATGGGAGGGACCTTGGCCAGCAGGGCTTCGAGGGCCGGCACGGCGGCCGCCGCTTTGCCGGTCAGGCGCAGGAGACGGGCGCGCAGGTAGATCAGGTCGAAGGTATCGCGGTCCACGGCCTCGGCCGGAATCTCCGCGGACGGGAGCAGGGCAAGCGCCTCGGCCGGCCCGGCGGTCTCCGCCGTCGCCCAGGCTCGATCCAGGACGACCGCGCGCCGGTGGGCGGCGGCAGGGCCTTCCCAGACGAGGCTCGTCGCGGCGAGGATCCGGCCCGCGGCGTCCACGCACCTCTCCCAGGCGGCGGCCCCGCGGAGGGCGCGGACGAGCGCGGCGGCGTCCGCCGGCGCCGGGGCGGCGAGGACTTCCGAGTTGAGCCAGACCAGCACCGCCTGCTGCCAGATGCGGTCATCGCCGACGAGCGGCAACAGGCTCGGCAACGCCTCGGCGCCGCGCAGTCCGAGCAGCGAGCGCGCGGCGGCCCTCCGGACCCTGATCTCCTTCTCCGCCTCGCCCAGGCGCGTCGTGAGGCGCTCGATGACGTCGGGGGTGACCGCTTCCCGCGGGGCGCGGCTGAGCCCGGTGGCCGCGACCTCGCGTACGCTGACGTCCTTGTCCCCCACCACGGCCTCGGACAGCGCGGTCAGGGCCGCCGCGTTGCCGTACGGGACGCCGAGCAGGCCGAGGCAGTTCGCGGCCTTGCGACGGATCGTGCCGTTCTCGCTTGTGCGGAGATACTCGGCCAGCGGCTCCACGGCTTTCTCGAGCTTCTTGTAGCCGCCGAGGATCTCGATCAGGCGCAGGACGACCTCATCGAGCTTCTCGCCGCCCTTCAGCTTCTCCACGAACCAGTCAGACAGGCCACCGTTGCCGAGGCTCTGCTTCGTGCGGATGAGCAGCAGGGCGTCGAGCACGGCCAGGCGATAGTCCGCGTCCGCCTCCCCCGCGCCCGCGAACTGCTTCTGCAGCGCCTCGATCGCGCCCGGGTCGCCCAACTTGCCGAGGGTCTCGATCGCGGCCAGGCGGACGGCCCGGTTGCCGGAGGCAAGGCCCTTCGTCACGACGTGGTTCGTGCGCCCGGGGTCCGCGATCAGAAGGGCTTCCGAGATGGACCTGGCGGCGAGGAGGAGCGCCATGACGACGTCGTCGTCCGGCTCGGTGTCCAGGACCTCGAGCACGACGCCGGCCGCCTTCGCCCGGGCCTCCGGAGCGCCCGCCGCTTCGCGCTCGTCCCACGGGTACTTCGCGAGGGCCTCCGCGCCGATCTTGCGGACCTCGGAGAGCTCGTTCGCGAGATAGTCCTCGAGGAGACGCTGGTAGCCAATGTCGCCGGCGACCTTCCGGACGAGTTCCACGAGGGCGGGCAGGGCCGGGTCCGGCTGCGTGTCGCCGTTGTGCGCAGCGTAGCGCTGCAGGAGCTCGACCACGTCGAGCTTCGGGTTCGCGGCGAGGAACTTCCGCGCCGCCGCGGGCCCATCGAAGTGACTCGGGAGGATGCGCTGGAACGCGGCCGCCGCCTCGCCGCTGACGGCGGCGTCCTCCGATTCCCACAGTCCGACCAGGCGATCGAGCGCCGCCCGCCGACCCGTGTGGCCGAGGAGGCCGATGAGCACGAGCCGCCGCTCCGGAGCGGTCCCGGGGTCGTCGATGCGCTGCCCCAGCGCCTCGGTGAGTTCGCCGCTCGGGGCGTCGCCGAAGAACTCGCGGACCCTCGCGCCCAGCTCGTCCCCGCCCACCGCGACATCGATCACGGGGTCCAGGAGAGGGAGGCCCGCGGAGAGGAGGGAGCCGGAGGCGATCAGGAGACGCAGGTCTTCCGCCGTCTCGGTCGATGCGAGCAGCTTCGCGAGCTCGTCGTGGCCCCGCTCCTCGCCGCAAGCGAGCAGGCTGCTGATGGCCTGAGCCCGCACCGCCCGATCCTTCGTCTCATCGAGGACCGTGGCCAGGAGGCGGTCGACGGGATCCGCCGCCTGTGCAGAGACGTCACCGGAGGCGACGAGAAGTGCCACGAATAGGAGTGATTTAAAACAGGTTTTCATCTTGCATCCGACCGCCGAAAGTCCACGTACAAAGATATATCGGCGGATTGTAGCACGGGGTGGAAGCGGGATTTTCGTCAGTCGAAGAGGGCGTCGAGAACGGCGTCCGCGACCACGGCCGGCGGGCGGCCGGAAGCGGCGTCCACGATCTCGGTGGCGACCTCTCCGTAGAGGGGACCGCGCTCGTCGAGAATCGACCCCAGCTCCACCTCGGGCGGCGCCCCGGTGAGGGACGGCCGGTCAGAGCCCGCGATGCGCGCGGCGAGGATGTCCGCGTCCGCCGCGAGCCAGACGACGGGAACCCCGGCCTGCTTCAGCGCGCCCCGGACGATGCGGGACGTCACGACGCCCCCGCCCGTCGCCAGGACGATGGGCCCTTCCTTCATCGCGTCGAAGAAGGCCCGACGCTCCGCCGTGCGGAACCAGCCCTCCCCCGCCCCGGCGAAGATCTCGGGGATCGACTTCCCCTCGCGGGCCTCGATCCGGTCGTCGAGATCGACGAAGTCCCGCCCCAGGCGCGCCGCCAGGATCCGGCCCACGGACGTCTTGCCGGCGCCGCGCATCCCGACGATCACGATCGGATCGCATCGGAGCGAAAGAGCCCGGCGGCCGGTCTCCCCGAGCGCCGTCGCGTCCGCCTCGCGGCCGAACCAGATCTCCACCTGGCGGGCCGCCTGCCGCGCGAGCATCTCGATCCCGCGCACGGTCCTCGCGCCGGCCTCCTCCGCGTCCGCGAGGAGGCGCGTGACGGCCGGGTTGTAGACGGCGTCGAAGACGACCTGGCCGGGACGCAACAGCGTCTTCGGCACCGCGGACTCCCCCTCGTCCGGCCACTGCCCCACCGGCGTGGCGTTCACGATCAGGTCGAGGTCGTCGCCGCTCAGGGCGTCGAGATCCGTCGCCGGAACGCCGAGCTCCCCCGCCAGGCGTTCGGCCCGCTCGCGGTCCCGGTCGAAGAGGACGAGTCGCGCTCCCTCGTCCACGAGCCCGCGCCCGATGGCCCGCCCCGCGCCGCCGGCGCCCACGAGCAGCGCGCGACCGCCGGCGAGCTCCGGCCGCGCCGCGCGGATCGCTTCGACGGCGCCGTACAGGTCGGTGTTGTGGCCGACGAGGCCGGCGGCCGTCCGGTGGACGGTGTTGACCGCTCCCGTGGCGCGGGCGCTGGCGTCGAGGTCCGCCAGGTGCGGGATCACGCGCTCCTTGTGCGGAATGGTGACGGCCGCGCCGATCGCGCCGAGCTCGTCCAGCGCCGCGAGCACCGCCTCGGGCTCGTCCGTGGCCCAGGGCACGGACATCGCGTCGATCCCCGCCCGCCGGAACTCGCGGTTCAACATGCGGGGGCTCACGCTGTGCTCGAGGTGCTCGCCCAGGAGGAAGACGACGGCGGCGTTCGCGAGGTCGCGGTCGAGGCCGTAGTCGCCGGCCAGGCTCCGCAGCGTCGGCTGGCCCGGGGCACCCGCCGCGGCGGGGCGGGCCGCGCCGTACAGGATCGCGCTGCCGAAACGGGCGGCGAGGAGACGACCCGCGAAGCCCGCGGCGCCCATGGTGTGCGCGGCGAGGGGCGTGTCGGCACCGGCGAGGCAGCGCACCAGGCGGATCACGTCGCCCGGACGGCGGGCGGTCGTGACGAGCTTTCCGACGTCGCCGCCCGCGTCGGCCAGGCGGCGGGCGAGGCCCGTCAGGTCCTCCGGCGTCCCCTCGCAGTCGTGGTGCGAGACGACGACCTTCGTGGCGCCGCGGTCCACGAGCGAGGGCGCGTCCTCGAGATCCACGTCCACCCACGCCGCGCCGGAATCGATCGCGCGGCGGAGGAGGTCGAGGCGCTCGCGGGTGGTCTCCGCCGTTCCGCCGGCCCGGCAGGTGAACAGCAGCGGCCGCGCGACGCCGGCGACGATCGCCTCCGGATCGGGATCGCGGATGGCGTCGAGACGGATCTCCGCGAGGTCGGCGCGCGGGTCGAGGCCGCGGACCGCTTCGAGGGCCGCCCGCGTCGTGGCTTCCATGACCGTGGCGCAGAGGAGGCTCATGCCGGCGTCCTCACCGCCGTCGCGCGGCCGGCGCCGGCCCGGTTGAACGCCGCCGCCAGTGTCCCGGCGCGGTCCACGCCGTCGACGAGGACGAAGAAGACGCTCCCGCTGCCGGAGAGGACCGGACTCTCGCCGCCGGCGCAGTGCGCCGCCACCCGCTCCTTGAACTCTCCCACCCGCGGGTCGAGGGCGGCCGCCGCCGCTTCGAGGCGATTGAACGGCTCGTCCCCCGGCTCGCGCGGCGCGGCGGGGATCTCGACGCGACCGTAGACGTCGGGCGTGCTCAGTCCGAAGTCCGGGCGGAAGAGTACGAGCCAGGACTCGGGGGCCGGATCGAGCGTCTCGATCACCTCGCCGCGGCCCGTCGCCCGGGCGGTGCCGCCCGTCAGGAAGAACGGGACGTCGGACCCCAGCCTCGCCGCGAGCCCCGGCAGGTCGACGTCGGCGGCGGCGGGCGCGAAGAGGTCGCGGAGGAGCAGCAGCGTCCCGGCGGCGTCGCTGGAGCCCCCGCCGAGCCCGGCCTGCACCGGGATCCGCTTCACGAGGGTCAGGTCGACGCCGCGTTCAGGGACGGGTCCGGGGCCGAGGACGTCGAGCAGCGCCGCCGCCGCCCGGTGGACGAGGTTCCCCCCGTCCGTCGGCAGGTCCGCGCCCTCGACGCGCAGCCGGATTCCCGGCGGGCCCTTCCTGGCGAACAGCGTGTCGAACAGGCCGATCGTCCGGAGGATCGTGTCGATCTCATGGAAGCCGTCGGCGCGGCGCGAGAGGACTTCGAGGAAGAGGTTGATCTTGGCCGGACAGTCGCGGGAGAGGAGCTCCGTTCCGCTCACAGCATCCGGTCGATCTGGTTGTCCTCGTTGAGGATCGCGACCCTCGGCCCGTGCGACTCGACCTCGGCCTCGGAAAGCTGGGCGAAGGTCATCACGATGATCCGGTCGCCCTCCTTCGCGAGGTGGGCGGCGGCGCCGTTGACGCACATCACGCCGCTGCCGCGCTCCCCCTCGAAAAGGTAGGTCGTGAAGCGCTTCCCGTTCGCGAGGTTCGCGACGAGGACCTGCTCGTTCGGGACCATCCCCACGGCGTCCATGAGGTCGCGGTCCACGGTGAGGCTGCCCATGTACTCGAGGTTGGCCTCGGTCACGCGGGCCGTGTGCAGTTTGGATCTGAGCATCGTTCGAAGCATGGCAACCCGTAGTGTATCGCCGGGGTGCGGTACCCGAAATAGTTTGGGCCCTACTCGAGGGACTTCACCCAGTCCCGCCACTTGCCCGCCGCCGTGGCACGCTCGTCCTCCGGCCCCTGCGGGTCGAAGCCGTACCTCTTGCCGGAAATGGCGCGAAGCTGCTCCATGGCGACCTCGCGCACGTAGGCCGCCTCGTCGGCGAGAAGGTCGACCAGGCGGCCCGCCGCCTCGCGCCCCCGGATCAGGCGGTACGTCCGGGCCGCCTCCCCGCGCACCTCCGGTTTCTCGTCCGAGAGGCAGGGCCGCACCGCCTCCGCGGAGCCCGACCAGCCGTCCATTCCGAGGAGCCGCAGCGCCAGGACCCGCGCCGGCATGTCGGGATCGGCCAGGAAGTGGTGGAGCGCCTTCCGCCGCTCCTGGAGAGGCAGCTTCGCGGCCGCGCGGACCGCCAGGCGCCGGAGCTCGGGCTCGTCCGTCTCGTCGAGGAGCATGAGGAGGTCGGCCGTCCGCGCCTCGAGGATCAGGCCCGCGGAGGCCTTGCGCCGGGCGAGGAGGTAGCGGGGGAGCTTCGCAAAGCCCGGGACCGCGGCGGCCAGCTTGACGAGCGCCTCCCGCCCCTCGACGAAGCGCTCCGCGGCCAGGTGCAGCCCCGCGAGGTCCTCCCACGCGGCGGCGTACTCCGGCCGGTCGGCCACGAGCTTCTCGAGCGCGGCGATCGTCTCCGAATCGTCGTCCGTCTTCATGAGGGTGAGGGCCTGGACACGCCGCGTCAGCGCGTGACCCTTCCGCAGGCCCTCTTTCCGCTCCGCCCGCTTGAGGACCGTCAGGGCCCGCCCCACCTCGCCGTTCGCGAGCAGGGCCTCGCCGTACGCCAGCGACCACGCGGCGCCGGGGAGAGGGCGCTTCTCCTCGCCGAGGATCAGCGTGACCGCCTCCGCGCCGGCCCCCCTGACGATCGCGATACGGGCCCGGACGTAGCGCGCGAGAGGGTGATCCGTGTGGCCGTCGACACCGTCCCAGGCTTCGGCGACGCGCCCGTCGGCGAGCGCGGCGAGGGCGCGGTCGATCGCGACGCCGTGGACCTTGCCGGTCGCGGCCACCGCGGCCTTCTCGTCCGGCACGCGGAGGAGCCCGGTCCGCAGTACGGCGGCCGGGAGCACCGGCGGCGCCCCGTAGTTCACTTCGTCGGTGAGGTACGCGTCGAGGCCCGGAAGGTAGCCCCACAGGACAACGGGCCGCATCTCGGGGACGAGGGGGCCGGCGACGAGGCGGTCGAGGATCACGACGTGCCCGGAGCGGAGGACGGCGACCGCGTCGAGTTCGTCGGCGGTGAAGGCCAGACCGGAAACGGTCTTCTCCTCAACGCCGGGTCGGGACGCCGGCCGACCCGCCACGACCACCGCCCCCGCCTCGGTCGGCTCCCCGAGCCGACCGGCGACGCGGTGGGCGGGAAGCCCTTCCGGGATCCGCGCGACCGCCTCGGCGTAGCCTTCCGCGTCCCCGGACTGCAGGCGCCGCACCGCCAGGCGCAGCAAGACGGCACCGGCGCACGCAGACATCGGCAGGTCGGCGTCCGGCGCCGCCGCATCGAGCAGCCGGATCGCCGCCTCCGTCTCCCCCGCGGCCCAGCGAACATCGGAGAGGATCATCGACGCGGGGTCGTCGTCGGGAAGGACGGCGAGGGCTTCCTCGACGAGGCGGAGGTCGTTCTCCCCGGCGACGTAGCGGTCGACGAGGAGGCGCACGTACTGATATCCGTCTGCCTGCGTTCCGAGCCGCTCGTCCGCGGGGCCGGAGATCCGGAGTGCCTCGTCCAGGTGTTTCGCGGCGTCATCTTTCCGGCCGGCCGCGAGGTCGAGAGAGGCCAGGACCCGATGGGCGTCGGCGGAGTCCGGGTTCGCGGCGAGGAGCGCCTCGAAGCTCGTCCGCGCCTCCTCCCGGCGGCCGCATCTCATGTGTTCGTACCCCTCCGCCGCGAAATCGCGCGCCGGTTCGGGTTCGGGTCGGGATTCCGGCTCGGGGGTCGCCGGCGCCGCCGCCGGGCCCGGCGCGGGCTTCGGGTCTTCCTTCCCGCAGGCGGCGGTGAGGAGAAGCACGGCGACGACGATCGCTCGGCGTTTCATCCGTCGTTTCCGAGGATCAGGTTGTCGATGAGGCGGGTCTCCCCCACCTTCGCCGCGAGGAGGAGGACGGCCCGGTTCTCGATCGCTTCGAGGGGCAGCAGGGTGTCGGGGTCGACGATCTCCGCGTATTCGACCTCCTCCACCCCGGCGGCCTCGAGGACCTCCCGCACGGCGGCGAGCAGCGTCGACGTGTCGAACTCCCCGTCCTCGAACTTCGCGCGCGCCGCTTCCAGCGCGCGAGAGAGCCCGAGGGCCCGCTCCCGCTCCTGGGCTGTGAGGTACGCGTTGCGGGAGGACATCGCGAGGCCGTCCTCCTCGCGCACGGTCGGCACGACCCGGAGCTTCACCGGCAGGAACAGGTCCTCGACCATCCGCCGGATGACGACCGTCTGCTGGTAGTCCTTCTGCCCGAAGAACGCGACGTTCGGCCGCGCCAGGGCGAAGAGCTTCATCACGATGGTGGCCACGCCGCGAAAGTGCCCGGGGCGGCTCGCGCCGCACCATCGTCGGGAGAGCTCGCCGACGTCGACGGTCACCGGCGGCCCTTCGGGGTACATGTCCGCGGGGTCGGGAGCGAACACGAGGTCCACGTTCTCGCGGGACGCCAGCGCCAGGTCCGCATCGAGGTGGCGCGGGTAGCGGTCCAGGTCTTCGCCGGGGCCGAACTGGGTCGGGTTCACGAAGAGGGAGACGATCACGAGATCCATCGTCCGACGGGCTTCGCGCATCAGCTCGGCGTGGCCCTCGTGGAACGCGCCCATCGTGGGGACGAGGCCGATCGTGAAACGGTTGCGCTTCGCCATCAGGACGTAGTCGGCGAGCTCCGGAATGGTCCGGGCCAGGCGCACGCGGCGGCGGCCGCTCCGCTCGTCGTTGAGCTCCCAGAGGAGCTGCCGCACCGTGCGTTCCCGCTCCGGGTCGATCGCGTCGGGGGCGATCTCGGCGAGGGGGACGAGCACGAACTCGCGCTCCCGGTAGAGCGGGTGCGGCACCGTGAGGTCCGGCGTCCGCACGATCCGGTCGTCGTAGAGCAACAGGTCGAGGTCGGCCTCGCGCGGCCCCCACCGCACGCCGGTCTCCCGGCGTCCCGCGACCTCTTCCGCCTTCCTGAGGAGCGTCATGAGTTCGTGGGGCGTCCGCGTCGTCCGGATCCGCGCCGCGCCGTTCATGTAGTCGGGCTGCGACGGCCCGCCGACGGGCTCGTACTCATCGAGGCGGCTGACGGAGAGGACCTCGACGCCGTGGTCCCGCAGGTGATCCAGCGCCCGCTCGAGGTTCGCTTCGCGGTCGCCGAGGTTGGAGCCCAGACCGATGTACGCGATCGCCATCTCAGCCCATCCCGTCTGTAACAGGGTCCCCGATAACAGGATTCCCGATCAGTCGAAGAGTTCGAGGTCGCTCTTCCCCACGCGCCCGGTCACCAGGCGCCAGAGGAAGACCGCCGGTCCGGACAGCACGTAGACGAGGAGCAGGCCCGACAGGGCGACCGCCACGCTCTGCGTCACGATGACCACCACCCCGATGGACCCGAGCAGTGCCAGGTACTTCAGCGGCTTCGGATCGCGGAACATCCGGTTCATCATGTGGGGGTAGCGCAGGCGGGAGAACATCAGCAGCCCCAGCACCGGCACGAGGAACGGCAGCGCGCCGACGAGGTAGTGGGCTCCGTCCCAGGTGTCGCGGAACTGGCTGTAGACCACCGTGATCCCGGCGATGAGACCGGCCGCCCCGGGCGACGGCAGGCCCTGGAAGTCCGGCGTACCCGTGTCGCTGTCGGCCTCGATTTCCGCGTTGTAGCGGGCGAGGCGGAGGGCGGCACACACGAAGTAGACGCCGCAGAACGCGAGCGCCAGGCGCGGCACCTCGAGACCGAAGAAGTTCTCCGCCAGCACCTTCGTCATGAACGCCGGCGCGACGCCGAACGTCACCATGTCGGCCAGGGAGTCCAGCTCGCCGCCGAACTTCGACGTCTGGCCCGTCATCCGGGCGACCCTTCCGTCCAGCGCGTCGAAGACCATCGCGAGGAAGATCACGTAGCCGGCCTGGCCGATCCGCGTCACCGCCCCGCTCTCGTCGGCGGCGGCCAGCCGGGTCAGCGCGTCCGTCGTGTAGGCCATCGCGAGGAACCCGCAGAACAGGTTCCCCAGCGTCAGGATGCTCGGGAGGATCGGGATCTCGCGGAGGCGGCGCCGGCGCGACGGGCGCCCCGACGTCGACTCCTTTTCCGTGGTCGCTCCCGACCCGGCTCCAGATTTGGAATCCTGTCTCGTGATCATGTCCCGGTCTCCGGCGAAACGACCCCCCGGATCGCCTTCGCCCATCAACCTTATCCCCCGAAATCCGCCCGGCGTCAAACGGAGCGTCGGACCAGCGGGAATCTTCAGGCGCTTTCCCCCGATGGAGGCTATACCCGCTCCTCGCGCGGGCGAAGGGTTTCCCCCCCGCGGGAGTCGGGGCTCCGCGCGCTCTCCCCCGACACTCTCCCGTTGAAGGAAACCCATGGTCCCGCCGAAGTAAGGGCAGAGAGGGCGCCCCTTTTCTGTCCTCCGGCCCCGGCCGGTCGCCGGGCTCTCTGGAGACGGTCATGTTCGACATCGAAGAAGTACACGCGAGAGAAGTCCTCGACTCGCGGGGCAACCCCACGGTCGAGGTCGAGGTTCTGCTCACGGGCGGCGGATACGGCCGCGCCCTCGTCCCCTCCGGCGCTTCCACCGGGACGCACGAGGCCCTGGAACTCCGCGACGGCGACGACCGCTTCGGCGGCAAGGGCGTCCGGCAGGCCGTGGACAACGTCAAGGGCGTGATCGGCCCGCAGATCATCGGCATCGACGCCCTCGACCAGGAGGCGCTCGACCGCTTCCTGATCGACCTCGACGGGACCGAGAACAAGAAGGAACTCGGCGCGAACGCGATCCTCGGCGTCTCCCTCGCCGTGGCCCGCGCCGCCGCCGACGGCTTCGACATTCCCCTCTACCGCTACCTGGGCGGGATCACGGCGCAGCTCCTCCCCACGCCGCTCATGAACGTGGTGAACGGCGGCGAGCACGCGGACAACAACCTGGATATCCAGGAGTTCATGATCGTCCCGCTCGCCTTCCCGACTTTCTCCGATGCGCTGCGCGCCGGCGCGGAGACCTTCCAGACGCTGAAGAAGGTCCTGCAGGCCCGCGGCCTGAACACCGCCGTCGGCGACGAGGGCGGCTTCGCCCCGAACCTCGAGTCGAACGAGCAGGCCCTCGAGGTGATCTCCGAGGCCATCGAGAAGGCCGGCTACACGCCCGGCGGCGACATCTTCTTCGCCCTCGACGCCGCGGCGAGCGAGTTCTACTCGGACGGGAAGTACAAGCTCGCCGGGGACGGCCGCGAGCTCACGAGCGAAGAGATGGTCGACTACTACGCCGACCTCGCGTCGAAGTACCCGATCCTCTCCATCGAGGACGGCCACGCCGAGGACGACTGGGACGGCTGGAAGGCGATGACCGAAAAGCTCGGCGAGAGGATCCAGCTCGTCGGCGACGACCTCTTCGTCACGAACCTCACCCGTCTCGACCGCGGCCTCGCCGAGGGCAGCGCGAACTCGAT